>NZ_SMSG01000009.1 GCF_004382795.1 Cumulibacter soli
GGCCTCCTGTTATGCGTGAGCGGTTCCTAGACAGCTCCACTCTCGCAACGGGAGGCCTTCACCCGTCAACAGATCACGCGCGATTCACGCAACAACGTCCCTGGACATCACAACTAGTCCGCGCAAGCGACAGCAGGGTCCTGCGCGCGAGGGAGTTAGTGGTGCGCTCCCCGCCGAGAACCCTGCCGCCGAATCTGGCCGCCGGATCGGATCGATAGGTCCAGACCGGCGATATCCGTTACGCGGGATCGCCCGCCATCGCCTCGCCCGTCTCCAGTAGCGACTTGAGATCGGACAGTGCCCACGGCCAGCCACCGCCACCGCTTGCCGGCTCGGACCCGCCGGCGAACTCGGCACCGAGTTCAGGGGCATCGGATAGATCGTGGGTGAGCACGACCTTGGTGACATCGTCGGGGTAGGCCGTGATTTCCCACGTCACCTGGGTTGCAGGCTTGTCCTGATGCCAGGCCGGCTGCCATTGGAGCACTAGTTTGCGGGGCGGATCGACCTCGACGACCGTGCCACTGACGGCGACATCGCCCAAACCCATCTCCCGCATGGCCGGCGTCGTCAGATGTTTAAACTCAGCGCCCGCGCTCAGGCCATAGTCGACGGCGCCGCCGTATCCCCAGCGTGTCGTGTATTGCGATTGAGTGATTGCATCCCACACCTTCTGGGCGGGCGCATGGATGTACACGGTATAAATCTGCACGTTGTTTTCGGTCATGACTGATCCTTCGGTTGCGTGTCGCTCTCGACGTGTCGTTTGAGATCGAGCAGCACCGACGCGATGCCGGCGCGCTCGGTGTACTTACCGATCCAGCGCTCATGAATCTGCTGAATCGGTACCGCGTTGAGGAAGTGCAGCTTGTTTCGCCCTTCCTTACGCACCGTCACGAGATTGGCCTGCTCGAGCAGCTTGAGGTGTTTGGCTACCCCGAACCGGGTCATCTCGACCTGCGCGTTGACAACGGCCTCAAGTTCGCCGAGCGTGCGGCCGTCACGCTCGAACAAAGCATCCATCAGCAGCCGGCGGATCGGATCCGCGAGCGCCTTGAATACCTGGTCGTCATCCACACTTTGAGAATAGGTGACCATTTGGTCACCTGTCAATCGGTGGGTTCGTGCCCGCCGATGCGTCAGATCGCATACGGCCACACCACGAGCATGAAGGCGCCGAACCAACCGGTCGCGACCGCGAGTCCGACAACAGACGCGGCGCGGGTCGGTCGTTCGAGCCGCGCCAGCCACACCGCAGGTACCAGCAGCAGCGGAAACATCGGCACCAGGAATCGCAACTTAGAGGCGACGAAACCGTCCGAGCCGACGGCAAGCACGACGAGCACCGCGGCGTACGCCGCCACCGGCCACCACTGCGATCCGCAGCCCTCACGCCAGGCGCGCCGTACTAGGAGGACGAGCAGCGCCACGGCGATCACCATCGCAGCGAACGACGCGCTGTAGACGAGTCGCGTCATAGCCTCGAAGCGTCCGGAGAACGTCAGCATCCGCCATCCGTCCTGCAGCATGGCGGCACCGAAGTCGAACTTCGAACCCCAGAAAAATTCCTGGGTTGCGAACCACGCGTCGAGGCGCCCACCCACGATCGCGACGTACAACCACCACGCCGGTACGCCCAGCAACCCGAGTGCAGCACCAACGATCGGACGCCAGGTCGGCGCCGCCGCATCCGGACGAACGTCTTCACCGGCAGCAGGATCCGACGCGTCGGTCTGCGGGGCCGCATCCTGCAGGCGGCGTCGCCGCGCAGTTGCGATCGCGAGAACGGCGGCTACTGCCAGCGCCGCACCCACGGCAAACCCGGTTGATCGCGTGAGGCCCGACAAGAACGCGAGCGTGCCGGCCCACAGCCACCATCCACGTCGCGCAAACCACAGCGAGAACGTCGCGAATGCGACGAACAACGCCTCGGAGTACGCCATGGTCAACACGATGGTCATCGGGCCCGCCGCCCACAGCGCGGCGACGAACCAGGCGGCACGCGGCGGTACGAGATCGCGCGCCACGGCGTATACCCCAACCACGGCGACGAGTCCAGCGAGGGCGCTGATCAGCAGTCCGGCGGCCAGCGGAGACATCCCGAGCAGACCGACAGTGCGCATCAGCATCGGATAAGCCGGCGGGAACGCCAACGGAGCGGACGAATCGTCGCGCACGCTGAGCAGCGTCAGTTCGTCCGGGTAACCGTCGGTGGCGATCCGGACGTACCAGCCGCCGTCCCATGCACCAAGTCTGTCCAGCAAGGTTGTCGGCTCGGCCGGCGCCATCGGATCGGCCGGCTCCACGCCGATGCCCTGCTGCACGAACCAGAGATGTAGCAGGCGGATCGCGGCGTACGCCGCCAGTAGCCCTGCCACCGGGCGCCATTCGGATCGCCACCGCCGCAGCGGTATGACACTCGATGCGCCCTGATCATTCACCCGAGTCATCGTATGGCCTGCCACCGGCACCCACGCACCCGCCGACGCCGCCCGGCAGAGCGCGCGCCAAGACCCTCCGACCGAGCGCTTGCTCGGTCGGGCCGGGCCGTATCGTGGAGCGGCACACGACGTACGACAATCTTGCCCATGAGGGCACCTGCCGCCGAAGATCTACGGCGGTTGACGAAGGAGACACGAATGGACTTCGGTCATTCAGCAAAGGCCCAGGACTACCAGGCGCGGATGTGGGACTTCATGGAGTCTCACGTCTTCCCTGCCGAGGAAACCTGGAACGAGTGGCGCGCCGCCGCCGGTCACGACAACCATGACCTGCCGCCGGTGATGAATGAACTCAAGGCCGAAGCTAAGAAGCGCGGCCTGTGGAACCTGTTCTTAAAGGAAGAGTCGGGGCTGTCGAACGTCGAGTACGCCTCGATCGCCGAGATTACCGGCTGGATCCCGGAGATTGCACCGGAAGCGATCAACTGCTCCGCGCCCGACACCGGCAACATGGAGACGCTGCACCTGTTCGGCAACGAGGAGCAGAAGCAGGAGTGGCTGCGGCCGCTGCTGGACGGAGAAATCCGCTCGGCGTTCGCGATGACCGAGCCCCGCGTCGCCTCCTCGGACGCCACCAACATCGAGACCCGGATCGAGTCGGACGGCGATGACTACGTCATCAACGGTCGCAAGTGGTGGATCTCTGGCACCGCTGATCCGCGATGCAAGCTGTTCATCGTGATGGGTAAGACCGACCCGGGCGCAGCGGCGCACCAGCAGCAGTCGATGGTTCTCGTGCCCCGCGAAACCCCCGGCGTCGAGGTCATCCGGCATCTGCCGGTGTTCGGCTACCAAGACCAGCACGGCCACTCGGAGATTCAGTTCACCGACGTCCGGGTTCCCAAGAAAAACATCCTGCTCGGCGAAGGTCAGGGCTTCATGATCTCGCAGGGTCGCCTCGGGCCGGGACGAATCCACCACTGCATGCGCCTGATCGGCATGGGCGAGCGCGCGATCAAACTGATGGTCGAACGCGCCGCGTCCCGTCACGCATTCGGCGGACCGATCATCGACCAGGGCGTCGTCCGCGATCAGATCGCGCGTTCGCGCGTCGAGTTGGAGCAGGCTCGCCTGCTCGTGCAGAAGGCCGCGTGGCTCATCGACTCGACCGGATCGGCCAAGGGCGCTCAGATTGAGATCGCCGCGATCAAGGCGAGCACGCCGAATGTCGTTGCCGGAATCATCGACCGCGCGATGCAGGTGCACGGCGCCGCAGGCGTATCTGACGACTTCCCGCTGGCGAACATGTACTCGCAGGCTCGCTGGCTGCGGTTCGCTGATGGCCCGGACGAGGTGCATTACCGCACGGTCGCCCGCAAGGAGATCCAGCGTCACGCCTCGAAGTAGTACGGCCTCACGCTTCGGGTATCGCCAAAACCTGCGGGGCAGTGCGTAACGCTCTTCGATGATTAGCGTTACGCACTGCCCCGCAGATTGGGTTTCGCGGTAGGTTATGCGACCTCGAACAGGCCGGCCGCGCCCATGCCACCACCGATGCACATCGTGACCACGACGTACTTCGATCCGCGGCGCTGACCCTCCAGCAGCGCGTGGCCCACGAGGCGAGCGCCAGTCATGCCGTACGGGTGACCGACCGAAATACCGCCGCCATTCACGTTGTACTTCTCCGGATCAATGCCCAGGTGATCACGGCAGTACACGGCCTGCGAAGCGAAGGCCTCATTGAGTTCCCAGAGGTCGATGTCGTCGACAGTCAGGCCGTTCTTCTGCAGCAACTTCGGGATCGCGAAGACCGGGCCGATGCCCATCTCCTCGGGGCCACAACCGGCAACGGCCATGCCGCGGTAGATACCGAGCGGAGTCGCGCCGCGCTGCTCAGCCGTCTTGGCTTCCATCAGCACGACGGCGGCAGCGCCATCGGACAACTGCGAGGCGTTGCCCGCGGTGATGGTCGAGTGCTTGGTGACCTGCCCGTCCGGCAGCACCGGCTTGAGGCCCTGCAGGCTTTCCAGCGTGGTCGAGGGACGGTTGCCCTCGTCGAGTTCGAGGGTTACTTCCTCGTACGTCGTATCGCCGGTCTCCTTGTTGACGATCGCCTTCTGCGCGGTGAACGGGACAATCTCGTGCTCGTACAGTCCGGCCTGCTGGGCCGCGGCAACGCGCTGCTGGGACGACAACGCGTACTCGTCCTGCTGTTCGCGAGTGACGTTGTAGCGCTCGGCGACGATCTCCGCCGTGTGCAGCATCGGCATGTAGGTCTCGGGCAGGTTCTCCACCAGCCACGGGTCCTGGGTGCGGTACTTGTTCTGGTGCTCGTTCTGTACCAGGGAGATCGACTCGATGCCGCCACCGAGAGTGATGTCCATACCGTCACTAATGATCTGCTTCGCCGCGGTCGCGATCGACATCAGACCTGAGGAGCACTGGCGATCGATCGTCATCGCCGGGACGGTGACCGGCAGGCCGGCGCGCAGCGCTCCCTGGCGTCCGACGTTCAGACCGGTCGAACCCTGCTGCATCGCACAGCCGAACACGACGTCCTCGATCTCGCCCGGCTCGACGCCCGCGCGCTCGACGGCGTGCTTGATCGCGTGCGCTGCTAGGTGCTGGCCCTGAGTGTCGTTGAGGGCGCCGCGGTAGGCCTTACCGATCGGCGTACGAGCGGTCGAGACGATGACTGCTTCTCTCATGTTTCCTTCTCTCCGAGGTTCTGGTCTTTGTCCGACTGCGGCATCGCAGTGTGAACGCGAACACGCACAACATACAGTCCGCTTTACACGAACGTCGCCTCCACGGGCGACGCGCACGGCTAACAAGAGGATCATCGCCCAGCGGGCGCGCCCTGTCGAGTCGTTCACCGGTCCAACGCGGCGCCAGCGATTGCCCAGGGCATCAACTAGCGAACCAGCTCAACCCAGCCACCGGGCAGTTAGGCCAACAGTTCCGTTGCCCGGCCTAAGCGTGAATTACCGGTCGGTGAAGACAACCGTGCGATGATCATTGAGGAAGACACGCTTCTCGCTGTGCCACTTCACCGCCCGCGCGAGCACCTGGGTCTCCACATCTCTACCTACGTTCACCAGATCCGCTGGGGTCATCGTGTGCGAGGCGCGGGCGACGTCCTGCTCGATGATGGGGCCTTCGTCGAGGACGTCGGAGACGTAATGCGCCGTCGCGCCGATGATCTTCACCCCGCGCTCGTGCGCCTGGTGGTAGGGCTTGGCGCCCTTGAATGACGGCAGGAACGAATGGTGGATGTTGATCGCCCGACCTGCCAGGCGCGCGCAGGCATCCTCGGACAGGATCTGCATGTAACGGGCCAAGACGACGAGATCGATGTTGTGCTGCTCGAGGAGGCCGAACAATCGGGCTTCCGCCTCGGGCTTGGTTTCCTTATTGACCGGAACATGCTCGAAGGCGACCCCGTACGACTCGACCATGTCGCGCAGGTCCGGATGGTTCGAGACGACGACCGGGATATCGATACCGAGCGACCCGTGCATGCACCGGAACAGCAGGTCATTGAGGCAGTGCGCGAACTTGCTGACCAGTACGAGGGTCCGCGTCGGTTTGGTGGTGTCGGTGAGTTGCCAGTCCATCTCGTACGACGATGCGGTGGCGACGAAATCGGATCGCATGGCGTCCAGCGTCGGTGCCTGCCGCACGAACTCGACCACGATCCGGGCGAAGAACCGGCCGGTAAGCCGGTCGGAGTGTTGCTGCAGATCAAGGATGTTCGCGCCCTGCCCATAAAGGAAATCGGTGAGGGCGCGCACGATACCGGGACGGTCATCGCAACGCAGGGTGAGGATGTACTCGGGGTTCTGCTCGGTCATCGATCTCCTTGTTTTGCCATTATGCTGACGATCCACGGCGAGTCCTCGCCCCAAGGGCCAAGTTGCCAGTCGCTGAATCGATGCACTTCGCGAAGGCCCAGTTCGCGCTGATGGCGCTCCAGGTCAGCGACTGCGTACTCTCGGTCGGTTCGGAATCCGAGCACGAGACGACCGCCCTCGGCCAGCACGGTGGCGAGAGTGGCCAGCACCTCGCGTTCAGTGCCCTCAGCCAGACACGGCATCACATTACCGGCGAGGACGACGATGTCGACGAGCGCCGGCAGCCCGGCAGCGATGAGAGATGCGGAATCAACCTCGAGCAGGTCGCGGACCTCGTACTGAGCATCCGGGAAGTACTGCCGAGCGACCTCGATGAGCCGGGGACTGCGGTCAACACCCAGCACGCGATGACCGGCGGCGGTGAGCGCGGCGGCTGTCCGGCCGGTTCCGCAACCGCCGTCGAGAATTACCGATGAGCGGTCCGCGATCGCGTCGATGAACCTGGCTTCCCCGGCGACGTCATCGCTGGCGTCGTACTTCGCCGCGAATTTGGCGACGTACTCCTCCAGGCGTTCCCCTGGCGGGCGGGTGATGTCGAAGCGGCTTCGCGGACTGGGCACATCGCGATTCTCCCAAGCGCAGAAAGTCACGGCTCACCCCGGTCTGCGGCGGCGAACCGATCTGCACACGACCACTGGTGGGTCCGCAGGAGCGGCACCCGGGATGTCACGGGCGCCTGCCGTGTCGGGAACGGCCGACGGTCGACTACTCGGCCGCGACGCGGCCAATGAGCTCGCAGAAGTCGTCGACCAGTTCCGCCGCGAGCTCGTCCGTGCTCGCGGCAGCAACCTCACGCCCCGCCGACCCAGACACCGTCGTCAGGACCGTGACCAACGCATGGCCATTACGGCGCTCCTCAGCGCGGATCAGTCGCCCATTCTGGCGCACCCATTCAGCAGCGACCTGCCTGCGCATCGCGTTGAATCCCGGTGGCCCATCGCCCCCCAAGAAGAGGGCGGTCAAATCGCTGTCCCGCCGACACTGTTCCAGGTAGCCGCGCGCGCCGCGCACGAACAGCGTCACGGGGTCAGACTCGCCGCCCGCCCGCGCTCGCGCGACCTCAGCCGCCGCCGAACGCGACAGCCTCGCTTCATGTTCTTCGTACAACGCAATGAAGATGTCCGGCTTACCGCCGAAGTGGTGATACAGGCTGCCGACCGAGGCACCAGCGCGCTCCACGATCTTCGTGACCGACGCATCGATGTATCCGACGCCGACGAACACTTCGCGAGCAGCGTCCAGCAGTCCCGCTCGCATCGCCTCGGCGCGAGTACCCGTTCGGGGCTGATCTGGGTCGTCTTTGAGCGGCGTTCGAGGCACGCCGCGATCATACGCGCCCTACCGAACCCGATTCGGTTTCGGGGAGCTCTGGTCGCCTAAGCCTCGTTCAGGCCAACCACGGCTAATGCGTGGTGACCGTGCCGACAACGAGGCTGCGGACGAGTTGTACGGCGACCACGATCGCCGCGAGATCCACTGTGTCCATGCTCAGAATCGACGCCAGCATCTCCAATGCCTGACGCGACGACCGCGGCAACGAGTCCTGCCAGCCAGCCAGTTGCTCGGCGACGTCCGTGCCCGGATGTGCGAGGACCGCAGCGGTCAGTTCAGCGTGCGCTCCATTCAAGTCGTCCCGCAGCGCGCCACGCGCCATGGAGCGCCAGCGCGCGTCCCGCGGCAGGTGGATGATCAGCTCCAACAGCCGAGACAGCTGCAGTTCGTCGGCGATCAGGCAGTAGGCCGACGCGACCTTGGCGATCGGCTGATCGCCCGATCGGGCGAGGCCGATGATGTCCAGCGACGCGACCGACTTCGGCAACGCCGCAAACCGGCGGGCGGCCTCATCGGGCACGCCGTTCTCGGAGAGTTCGGCGGCACGCGCGGCGAAGGACTCCTGATCTACCCCCTTCAACGCTGCCGGCAGCACCTCACGGACCTGCGCAACCCCGTCGGCGTACGCCTCAACGGTCTGCACGACATCAACCGGTTGCGGCAAGTTGCGCAGCATCCACCTCGTGGAGCGCTCCACGAGTCGCTGCACGTCGTTTCGCAGCGAGGTTTGTACGGCGCTTGGCACGACGTTGTCCAATTCGGTAACAGCGTCGAAGAGCCCCGGTAGGTCGAAGATCCGATTCCCGGCCGTCTGCGCACGGAACACCGCGTCGGGCGCGGCACCGGTCTCCTCGATCATCCGCATTGGTCCGGTCGGCCCAGCATTGTTGATGATCCGGTTCGTGATGAGCGTGGCGATGATCTGTCGCCGCAGCGGGTGGCTACTCATCGCCGTCGGGTAGTCGGTATGCAGCGCCTCAGGGAAATAATTGGTCAGTAAGTGTTGGTAAGCGGGGTCCTCCGGCAAATCGCTGTCGAGCACCCAGCCCTCCAGCAGCAGTTTGGAGTACGCCAGGAGTACGGCGAGTTCGGGCGAGGTCAACCCGCGGCCCGCGCGATTGCGCTCCCGCAGCTGGCTGTCGGTCGGCAGCAACTCCAGGGCACGATTCAGCAGTCCACTTTCTTCCAGTTGTCCGATTAGTCGGCGATGCGCATCCGCTAACAGCAGGCTGTTCGCTTCCTCCACCTGCAGAGTCACGTTCTGGTCATAGTTGTCTTCCAAGACCATCGCGGCGATCTCATCGGTCATCGAGCGAAGTAGGTCGGCGCGTGCCGCAGGTTCTAGTTCGCCAGCCTCTATCGCCCTCGCCAACAAGATCTTGATGTTCACCTCGTGGTCGGACGTGTCTACGCCGGCGGAGTTGTCGATCGCGTCGGTGTTGATCTTGCCGCCTAGCCCGGGTTCGTCTGTTTCCGGACCGCCACCGGTTGCCTTGCCGTGCAACGCGTACTCGACGCGCCCAAGTTGAGTGCAACCGAGGTTGCCGCCCTCCCCGACGACTCGACACCGCAGGTCTCGGCCGTCTACGCGGATCGCGTCGTTCGCTCGATCGCCGACGTCCGCATTCGACTGCTGTGAGG
This sequence comes from Cumulibacter soli, assembly GCF_004382795.1. NCBI lineage: Bacteria > Bacillati > Actinomycetota > Actinomycetes > Geodermatophilales > Geodermatophilaceae > Cumulibacter > Cumulibacter soli. The sequence continues at coordinate 9,332 of NZ_SMSG01000009.1, forward strand.
ATTTCACGTAGGTGCCGATGCCGCCGTTCCACAACAGGTCGACCGGCGCGAGAAGTACGGCGCGGATCAGTTCGTTAGGGGTGAGGTGCTCAACCGATGCCGCCAGCCCTAACGCGGTCCGGACCTCAGCAGTAATAGGAATCGACTTCGCCGTCCGCGGAAACACCCCGCCACCGGCACTGATCAGCGTTCTGTCGTAGTCGTCCCAGGAAGATCGCGGCAGCGCGAACAATCGCTCGCGTTCGGCGTACGACGCGGCAGCGTCCGGGTTGGGGTCAACGAAGATGTGCCGGTGATCGAAAGCCCCTACGAGCTTGATATGCCGCGAGAGCAGCATGCCATTGCCGAACACATCGCCCGACATGTCTCCGATGCCGACCGCGGTGAAGTCGGTCGTCTGGGTGTCGATACCGAGCTCTCGGAAGTGCCGCTTGACCGATTCCCAAGCCCCTCGGGCGGTGATGCCCATCGCCTTGTGGTCGTACCCGACAGATCCACCGGAGGCGAATGCGTCCCCGAGCCAGAAACCTGCCTCGATCGCCTCCGTATTGGCGAAATCGGAAAAACTCGCCGTTCCCTTATCGGCGGCCACGACCAGGTATGGATCATCGCCGTCGCGACGCACGACACCGGTCGGAGACACAACCGCACCGGACACCCGGTTGTCCGTGATTCGGAGCATGGCCCGGATGAACTCGCGATAGCACGCCACCCCCTCGGCCGACCATGCTTCGCGATCCACTTGCGGATCCGGCAATCTCTTGGCGAGGAATCCACCCTTGGCGCCAGTCGGCACGATGACGGTGTTCTTCACCATCTGAGCCTTCACGAGGCCAAGAATCTCGGTACGCATGTCCTCGCGGCGATCGGACCACCGCAAACCGCCGCGGGCTACCTCACCGAAGCGCAGGTGCACTCCCTCGAAGCGGGGTGAGTAGACCCAGATTTCCCGGTATGGTCTGGGTTCTGGCAAATCGGGAACACGTTTCGGATCAAGTTTCAGCGTGATCGCTTCGTGCGGGTGCGGTGCGCCCTGATAGAAGTCGGTGCGTAGCGTCGCATCGATTGCACCCATCAGCGCAGAGAGGATCCGGTCCTGCTCCAGGCTGGCGACTTCTGCTAGCTCCGCGGTGAGGTCGTCGCGCAATCGGGCGGCTTCTGCCGTTCGATTACCGGTATACGCCGGATCGAACAGCGCACTGAACAAGGCCACGGCGCGGCGGACGATCCGCGGATTGCCCACCAGCGCCTGCTCGACATACGTTCTGCTGTAGTTCAGCGCACCCATCCGCAGATATCTCACATAAGCGCGTAGCAGCGCGACCTGCCGCCACGTCAGGTCGGCGGCCGAAATCAGCGCGTTCAGTCCGTCACTGTCCGCGACCCCACTCCACGCCGCCGCGATGGTCTCGGTGAGACGGTCAGCGAGATCGTCGGCCAGCTCACCCTCCGCTGTTGCGGTCATCGCAAAGTCGTAGATCCACACTTGGTGGTGGTTGCCGTCGCCATCCAGAACGTCGAAGTCGAACGTGTCTTCGTCGCTGACTTCCATGCCCAGGTGCTGGAGAATCGGCAGCACCTCGGACAACAGCACCGGCCGGTCGATCGTGTAGATCTTCAACCGATAGGCATCGCGTTGTAGCTCGTCGGCACCGGAAACGTCGATGTGTCCAGTTTCTTGTCCGGGGAGGGCCAGCCGCAGCGCCATCCCGGCGCTCGCTGCCGGATCACCGACCGCGTCCACGGAGGATGCATCCACCTGCTCAATTCCGCGCAGTACGTCAATATCAGCGACTGCAGCGCTCGCGCCGTAGGCCGCTCGATACCCGGCCGGCATAGCATCGGCGAACCGTTCGATCGAGGCTTGCTCGCGCGGATCGAGGTCGCGGAGCACGTCGGCGAGGTCGTCGTCCCAGGACCGCGACGCAGCCACGATCTGCGCCTGCAACTCTGCGACAGCCTCTGGCGTAAGCGTGTCGGCCGCAGCGCCATCCGGTACCCGGATCACGAATTCGAGCCGGGCAAGTGGTCCCTCGCCTGCCCTGGTGGAGTAGTCGTAGGAGGTCCCGCCGAGAGTGGACATCAGGATCTCGGTCATCCGCAGCCGCACCGGAGTCGAGTACCGGTCACGGGAGAGGAATACCAGCGCCGTGTAGTAGCGGCCGTAGTCGTCACGACGCAAGAACAGTCGCGTGAGCCGTCGCTCGGGTAGCCGCATGACTGCCAGCGCGAGCGCGAGGATTTCCTCAACTCCCGCTTGCAGTAGCTGGTCGCGCGGCAAACTCTCCAAGACGTCGCGGAGATCCTTGGCAACATGCGAACCGGCCGGAAATCCAGCTGCCTTCAGAACTTCGCGAACCTTCCGTCGGATCACCGGCACACCTTCGAGCCGTTGTCGGTATGCCGCAGAGGTCAGTAGTCCAAGGAAGCGACGTTCACCGACCACATCACCATTGGCGTTGAAGATCTTCACGCCGATGTAGTCCAGGTAGGCATTCCGGTGCACCGTCGAACGCGACGAAGCCTTGGTCAGGTTGAGTAGCCGCTTCTCACGGGCTTTTGCCGCAGCGGGCCCGGGCAATGGGCGCGGCGCCTGCGGTTCTGTCAAGCGCAACAAGCCCAAACCGGTGCCCTGCACTGGCTGCAACGCGTCGACCCCGTCAACTTTGCGCAGCCGGTACTCGCGGTACCCGAGGAACGTGAAATGGTTAGCCACCAGCCATTCGAGCAACTCGATGCCGTCCTCGACGTCCACTTCTGCGATTCCGTGAGGCGGCGACTCACGCAGTTCGTCGACGATGGCGCTGGCCCGATCAACCATTGGCTTCCAGTCGGCGACGGCGGCCTCCACGTCCGCCAGTACACTGCGCAGTGCCTCGGCGAGCTCATCGACGGCCGCCTCTGACTGTGGTCCGATCACGTCGACGTGGATCCAGGACTCGTCACCGCCTGCGGTTTCTCCTCGGCGAACGGCATCACCAAATCGGCCGGCGCGATCGCGAGTCACGTTCAACACGGGGTGAACGAGGAAGCGGACCGTGTAACCCCGGCGCAGAATCTCGGCGATGACTGAGTCGACGAGGAAGGGCTTGTCGTCGGTGACGATGTCTACCGACGCACGCGCCGCAGATGTGCTGCGCGCCGACACCTTGGTCTTCCCCGCAGCGCGTTCGGCACCAAAATCCAGATGAGTACGAGCGATAGCGGCTAGGTCATCAGCGGAGCGGACGATGAGGTCTTCGGCTATCGCATCGGCGTAGTAGGCACGCGCAAACGTCGCTGCGGCGTCCAGTTCAACACCATCGGGCAGCGCGTCGTGATCGGACTCGATCGCGCGAACAACGTCCTCGAGGAGCGCTATGACCTCAGCGTTATCGACAGTGGCAGTGGAATGGAAGGAGTGGTCGGTGCTCACCGGTCGGCCTCCGCAAGACGTCGCGTCATGGTCCCTACACCCCGGAGGGTAGTCACCAGTGGAGGTCGATGACCAGGTTCGTTGAATGAGCCCTCGACGAACGTGACAGGAACGGAGCCGGTCATCCACTCGGCCGGCGGCGTGAATGCCGGCGGGGCGCGGCGTTCAGAGCGCTCTCGCCAGCAATACCGCCATGCGGTTCCAGACGTGCGCCTAGTAAGTTACCGACGCTCGCCAACTCGCTGTCGCGTGATGACCACGGTCATCAACCACGGCAAGTATGGTTTGCGGGGTCGGATATCGCACGGATCGAGGACGAATGTTGCAGCGGTTGTCATCGAGAACAGTATTCGGGCTTCCGTTCTGGACCTTTATCGGGATCGTCGGTGTCCTGGTGAGTTTCTTAGGATCGGCGATCCTCAACGTCCTGATCATGCCGTGGAGCGGCACGGCCGACTCCAATGCCCATATGGACTACGTGTACCAAATTCACCACGGACACATTCCTGCGCCGTTCGGTTACGAATGGAACCACCCGGGGCTCCCGGAAGCCAGCACGCGCACCGAGCGGCAGTGGGCATCAGCCCACCCGCCGTTGTTCTATTACCTCGCCTCGTTGGTTTCCGGGCCCTTCATGGATGATGGCGAATGGGTCAAAGCCATCGTCGCGACTCGGCTGCTCAACGCACTCTTTGGCGGCTTGGTCGTCGTGGCTCTCGCATGGGCGGGCTGGCAGCTCGGCGGTTCGCGGCGCGCCATCCTCGCAGTCGCTGCCCCTGCGATCGGCGCGCTGGTCGGCGGTATGAACCGCTTTACCGGCAATGAGTACAACGACACCTTGGTATCGCTGTTCGCCATCGTCAGCTTGACCCTGGCGGCGATTATCCTGCGCGACGGTCCAACACCACGACGTCTCATCCTCCTGCTTCCCCTCGCCGCAGGCGGAATGGCCTCGAAAGCCACCTACGCGTTCGCGTTGATCCTCGTTCTGATCGCCGTCGTCGTTGCGTTCTTCCTGCATCGTCGACCCGACCCCAACGCCGAACCACGCTCGATCGCGCGAACCGGGCTCCTCGGCGTTGGATGGTGCGCTGCCATACTCGCGTTCGTCGCAGCCACCATCGGCTGGTTCTACCTGCACAACCATCAGTTGAGCGGCTCCTGGTTCCGATCCACCCCCAAAGGAGCACTCCAGAACCGCCCACGACAAACGATGATGGACGTCCTCACCAACGAGAAGTACTACAAGGTCGTTCCTGAAGGACTACTCGGGCGGGAGAGTTGGAACGGTGTCTGGCCGCACAACCTACAACTCTCCATGGCGATCGCAATTACGTGCGTACTGCTGCTCCTCGCGCGGCTGGTCACCCGTGGCCGGTGGCGCGGCCTGCTCGCGATCACACCGCAGAACGCCATTTGGCTCATGTTATTGGCGCACCTTGTCGGTCATTACGTCGCACAACTGCAACAGGCCACCGGTTGGGGCGCGATCAACTATCGCTACTTCCAGCCTGCGACATTGACCATCACGCTCATACTGGCATTCGGCGTCACGGCGTGGCGCCGACTCGGCCCACTTCTCGTGACGATCCTTACCGCGATATTCGCCGCGGGCATGTTGCTGAGCTTCGCTGCCTACCTCGCGCGCGCCTACCCTGACCTGGGTGCCGCCGACAGCATCTGGACGGGTCTGTCGAATGCGCTAACGCAGAATGAGCTCCCAGAAGTCCTCGCCCCGATCGCGGTTAGTCTGCTCTTCCTCGGGGTCGTCATCACGGCTGGATCCCTGTTCGCCGGCCAACTGTTCAGCGCAAACTTCCTGAACGCACCCGCGGTCGAAACCGGTCCGGAAGATGCCGTGAATCCGTCGAACGTCGCTGCCGCCAAGGAACGCGCCAGCGTTCAACACGACGATGTCGAAGCAAATGACGCGCGAGGGAACGGCACTACGCAGTCAATGCGCGACGATGGATAAAGGCTGCTCGGGCGGCCTTATACGGCCGACACATCAATAGCGCATCGAGCCGAACGACGCGCTAACCGACCGTCCAGGAACCAGACAGGACAATGAGGCCTGGCTCCGTCACCGCATGCGCGGAACGCACGCGAATGTCAAACGCTTGGTCCAGGTAGTCGTACGTGTGTCCCTTATCCACGATCGCCGTAGAGATCGCATAATTCCCCGGTTGCATTGGCACCGCGTCCATCCGGAAGGAAACGAATCCGGCGCCGGCTGCCACGGAAATCGCACCCTCGTAGCCCGAATTCGGGCCCGCGAGCGACGCCCCGGATTCGTGCAAGAGCCCGAGGCCGAAGGTGAGGTTCTCCAACGGTTCCTCGGCCTTGAAGTTGATCCGGAGTTCGCACGGCTCACCGGTCTTGATGAACGGGCATATCTCGCCATTCGCGTCACGAGTTTCGAAGGAGGTCACCCGAATCTCGCCGGACCCGCGACGATGCGAGCCCATGTCCTGGAGACCCTCGGTATCTGCGCCGGTCGCATCTTGTTCCTCGAGCGCGGCCGTCTCGCGTTCGTTGACGACCCCGAGGTACTTGTCGATGAGTTCGCGCGCAGGACCCACGCCCATCAGGCGACCCTTGTCTAGCCAAGCGACCTCGTCACAGAGGTCTGCGACGATGCCGAGGCTATGCGAGACGACGACGATGGTCACGCCGCGCTGGCGCAGCTTATACAGGTGTTCAAAACACTTGCGTTGGAATTCCTCATCACCGACCGCGATGACCTCATCGATGATGAGGATCTCCGGATCGAGGTTCACGGCAATCGCAAATCCGAGCCGGACGTACATTCCGGATGAGTAGACCTTCACCGGGGTATCGATGAACTCGCGCAAGCTCGAGAAGTCAATGATCGACTCGATCGCGGCATCGATCTGCTTACGGTTCATCCCGAGGATCGAGCCGTTGAGGTAGATGTTCTCTCGGCCGGTGAGTTCGGGATGGAATCCCGCCCCCAACTCGAGCATCGCGGAGATTCGGCCGTGACTGACGATCGACCCAGTCGTGGTGCGGTGAATACCGGCAATCAACTTCAACAACGTCGACTTACCGGAGCCGTTGTGCCCGATTAACCCGAATGTCTTGCCGCGAGGGATGGTAAACGAGACGTCGTGCAGGGCCCAAAACACGTCACCGCTGCTGGTACGCCGCCGCGATGTGAAGATTTCCTTCAGATTGGTCTTGCGATCGGCGAAGACTCGGAACTTCTTCGACACATCATTTACTTCAATTGCCGCGCCCAGATCTTGCTCGGGCTCCTCCCGAGTGAAATCCAGGTCGGTCTCGACGTCCCGGTCAGTAGTCATCACAGATCCTCGCTGATGTCTGCGGAGCGGCGCTGGAAGTAGGTCCAGCCGACGAATAGGACGGTGCAACTGACCACAACCATATAAATCATATGGTCAAGGTCCGGCATCCGCAGATCCCACACGACGTTCCGAAATGCTTCCACGAAGACGGTGATCGGGTTGTAATCGTATGCGCGGAGCCATGGATGGGCGGCGTACTGCCCGTGCACCAGTTCGACCGGATAAATGATCGGCGCACTGTAGAAGAGCAGCCCGAAAAGGACGCCCGCAATATGTGTCATATCGCGAAAGCGCGCGTTGATGGTCGCGAGTATCAGACCGACCCCTACTGAGAACGCTAGCCACAGCGCCAGCAGCACAGGCAGCAGGAGCCACGACCATCCGACGTTCATCACGATCAGCAAGATCGCGAGCAAGAGGCCAAACTCGATCGCCGTCTGGTTGAGGACGGCAAGCGCCGAACCCAGCACCGGCGCAAAGGGCGGGAAGTAGATCTTTCGCAGGAGCGGGCCCGCGGACAATAGCGCGCCCATGGAGCCCAGCGCGACACTGTTGAACAGGTTCCAGACCGCCAGGGCTGCGAACAGGTAAATCGGGAAACTCTGTAGCGTGCCGTTGCCGGCAACGCGCGGCTCAAACTTCATGATGAAGCCGAAGACGATGCTGTACGTGAGGAGGGTCGCGAGCGGGCTGATCAACGACCAAGCCGATCCCAGCAGACTTCCCTTGTATCGGCCCTTGAGCTCACGTGACGCGAAGTTGCCGATGAGCCCGCGGTACTGCCACACCTGCGCGAATCCGTTGGACCTACCACTCATGGCGCGCTTCACCTCATTCCTGTCCGCTTGAGTCGCGGATCAATGTCGACTGCTCATCGTACGAACTGCGCACGCGCACGAACCCGTTTCGTGCTGTCTAACTCAGCACAACGTCACGCAGAGCCAACAAGTAACTACGCCCGTACCGGCTACTCGGCTCCAACACCGCGGCCTCTGCCCACTCGTTCCACGCGTTGATGAAGATGACGCGCTCGTCGTGCGGACGGGTCACCACGGCTTCGGCCAGCGCACAAACCCACCTGCGGAACAGATACGGATTCGACCCCCACCACAGATCGGGAGCCCACTGGCGCCGGGCAGTGTTGTCGAAAGTCACCATCGCGCCTGGGAAGTGATCGTGTCCCAGTGAGCCTCGTAGCCTCGCGATCGCGTCATCGACGACCTCCCGGTAGCCGAGGATGTTGCCGCGGAACTTCGGGTGCACCTTCAGCGGATGCCGATCGATGTGCGCGTAGGTCATATTGTGCGGCGGGAAGTCCAGCGAACCGTCGAGACCGTGGTCGGCGTTCGTTCCGCTGAGGCCGTCGAATCGAGATCCGACATCGACCGCGAGAATCTTCAATTCGCCGAGGCCCAGCTCTCTGGCGCGACTCCGCCAGTTCGCGACGACGTCACCGAAGTTTGCCATCTGCGCGGGACGGTAGACCGCGAGCACCTTCTTGCCGCTGATCGTGAGGTAACGGTCGTCGGCGAGAAACTCGGCGACGTCATCGATGAAGTTCTCGGCTGGCACATGCTCATAGTCCTGGGCGATCAGGACGTGCTCATCAGCGCCGTCCCACCGACGAGTCCAGTTCTCATTGGCCCACATCAGACAGAACGGGAAGTTCAGGTCACTGGCCAGCATCTGTTCGATCGGCTGACTCATCAAGCGCTTACCGGCGAACCAGTAGTAGTAGTACATAAAGCCCTCGACGCCAGCGAACTTCGCGAGGTTAGCCTGATCGACGCGGGCTTGCGATGTACGCAGGTCGTAATAACCGAGGTCAGTCGGCACCATGGGCTGATAATGACCGTGGTAAACCGGCTGCGCGGAGGCGACGTTCAACCACTCGGTAAACCCGGTTCCCCACCAGCGGTTGTTCTCCTCGAACGGATGGAACTGTGGCAGATAGAACGGCACAGCCCTAACCCGATGCGGGATCTCTCGGCCGTCGAATCGACGCCATGCCGATGGGTCCGCTGATGCGGGAACAGCCTTGCGCTCTTCTGTCGATAACGCTGCTTGTTCGGTCAGAACGCCGATCAGACGTTCGATCGCGTGAGCAGTCGTGGCATTGTTCTGCCCCTTCTCTGGCTCGAAATCGACCTCAGATAGGCACAGCGCACGTAGTCCCTGCAAAACGAATCCGCGACACCAGTACATCGAGCCGGCCGCGAACCTAAGCGACTTCTGGTCGATATCCAACTGGACACGATTCGCCAGTTGCTGGGTTGCCCACTCGTTGTCGCCCCAGAACTCCGGGCCAAGCACGGATTCATTCGCGGTGACTACACCGAGCGACGGGGCAGATGCGAATCCGTTGAGGATCTCGCTCACATTCTCAGTGGTACCGAGCAGGTCGTCGTAGAAGGACCCCCGCCACTGTTCACCAGTGTTCGAGAAGCCCTCATGCGACTCCCGCCACTGACTCTTCTTCGTGTGGACCTTAAGAATAACTGGATACGGGTCGATCACGCCGCTGTTGATCAGCGCGATGGTCGGCCAGATGTCCCGTCCGCGGTTCAGAATCGGGTATTCCCGGTGGTTACGCAAATTTGCGATATCCGTCGGCACGTGAACCTTGGTGCCTGACGCGTTCGTGATGAGCAGATCGAAGGGAACCGGGATCGTCCGCAACTGCTCAAGCAGTTCGTCCACCAGATCCACGTAATATACGTGCATCACGACCGCGACCGACGCTGGATCCTCGATCGTTACACCGGGTTCCATGCGCCACTCATCAGGGAAACCGGTGAACCGGCCTGCCGTGCCCACATCGACCCAGTCATTGAAATTCGGTCGTTCATAAGGGGGCTCCGGCGGGACACCGTACCCCTCAGGAAGTTCCTTACCCAAGATCGCGTATAGGCGTTTACGCGGTGCGATCTTGCTGCGCACCTTCATCGCGCCCTTGATCAGTTCGATCTTGGCCTTGCCCGCGTGTCGTCGCACGCTCATCCACACACTTCCTTACAACCATTCGTCGAGCTGAATGCCCCACAAATTCTGGACGACATCTCGAAGCTGATCTCCATCGTGTGCCAACGAAGGATCCAGCAAGAGTTGGCGCTTGACGAACGGTACGCCGTTGGCGAGCAACTGCCGCCATCCTCCGATGGTGGGATTGACTACATCGCGGCTGAACCGCGACGCCGGCACGAATGCCTGTTTCGTGTAGCCGTGGACAGCCAGAAAGGACTCGAACCCGACCTCGTAGCGCTCAATCAGTTGTTGCTTCGTGGGCTCGATCCGGATTCCATTCCAGAAATTGCGCATCGGCTCTTCGGCCAAAGCACCGTATCGAGCGCCACGGAAGAACGACTGCAAGTGTGGGTTGAACTGTCGCGATTCGCACAAGCCCCAGAGGTCGGCCGTGGACTGCTCGAAGTGCGCGATGATTGGTTCCAGGCTGGCGAACGGGCCGACGAGCGAGTCGTTCACCACCAGGACGTAGGGCGCTGCCAGCCAGTCTGCGTGACGGCTCATACCCACCGCCCATGACCCGAAGTCGTAGCCCACGTTAGGTCGGCGAAGCGTGACGAGCCGGGATGTATCCACGTCGGCGCGAGAATGGTGTTGAAGCGGGCGCTTGTCCTCACACGTCGTGATGAGAACCGTGAGGTACCCAGCCTGCTGCAGTTGTGCGACAAGTTCGCTCGTAGAGCGCGCCTGCTGCGCGTCCGGTGACCATGAAGCGACGAACGCAACTCGTTCGGGGGCTGCATCGCGGTGGCAGTCCGTCTCGACTACGTAGTCGTCAAGCGGCACCTGTCGAGGACTGCGGCTCATTCGATCAATCATCGACGGTTGAAAGCCGACTTTGCTCGCGAGATCCATGAATCTCGCCCCCCGCGGAGTTGGCGTACGGTCTCGCGGGCGCTGTCCCGCTCCTGCGTAATTTCCTGAATCACGCGGTCCGATTCGAGGGCGAGGGGGCGAAGCCGCTCGATCTCGGCAGTCAGCAGTCGCAGATCTTCGTCGGCCGCGGATTTGCTCACCTGTTCGCGCAACTCCTCAAGCTCTTGGACGGCCGCGTCGCGCGTCGCGAGTAGTTCCGTGGTAGTCACGCTTGCGCCGCGGTCATGCATCAGGAACTCGGAGGTGCCGACCTGCTCGGCGAACGGTGCGAATCGTCGGTCTTTCTCGAAGACGACGATCGAATCGTGGAAGTGGATTCCATCGACTTCGTCAGTCCAGATCGGGTCCACACCGATGACGTCGTGATACCCGTGCATCGTGTCGACCTTTGCCTTCGCCCACTCGATGAAGGTGCCCGACTTGCCGTGCCCCCCGCCGTAACTCGGCCAGTAAGACGTATGACAGTCCTCAACGAGAAGAACGCCGCCCTCGTTCAACAACGGAAACAACGTCTCCGTGGTGGCGATCTGCTGTTCCATCGTGTGGCCCCCATCGTCCAAGACGATGTCGAACGGGCCGTAGTCATCGTGGAGCTTACGCAGGAACTCGGGATCCGACTGATCGCCGATCACGACGGTTCGGTCTGGACCGGCCGCAATCTTGGACGACGGGTCGATGTCGACGCCGGTGAGCACAAGACCCTCGCCGAAGTAGTTCTCCCACATGCTCATCGAACCGCCACGGAAGATTCCGATCTCGAGCATCTTCAAAGAACGCCCGCGGAACCGCTCGAAGTACCTGGAGTAAATGGGGAAGTAGTGCACCCACTTATCCAGGATCTGTGTCGTGCGCTGCGTCGCGAAATAGTCGAACAGAGCGTTACCGCGAAGGTCGTCCAGACCGTCACCGAGCCAGAAGGCCAGTCGATAGCACTCGTTAGACAGGAAATCGATCGATCCGCCTTGCCGGATGGCGTTGCCGAGCGCCCGTGCCTGCTGGCTGGGCTCCTCGGTCGAGGCGAACGCGTCCCACAGGCGCTGGCGTTCCTCATCGTCCAGTTGATCCGATGTCTGCAAGATGTTGCGGACTCGGTCCGGGTAGCCGGTGGCGATCGCGAGGAGCATCACGCCCAAATTATCGGAGTCGAGCACGACCACGTCCTTCACTCAGCGGGAACGAGGACCGATTCTATGGCATCTGGGTGGCCATCCCCCGCACGTCAGCAGGTAATTCCCAACACGGAAGGTGCGCTCCAGCGCTACACCGTCACCGTCCGACACCCCAACTTCGGGTTCGCACGTACGCCCTCGTTGTCAATGGCATACACGCAATACGAATGCGAACCAGCAGGCTGATTCGACAACGCCACCGAATACCCATGCACACCCGACACGCCATACGCCGCATTCACATCCGGACGCGACTTAGTCACCGGATGCCAACCCAAACTCTTCCCATCGCGATACACCGCCACACGACCCGGCGTACCCGGCGAATCAGGATCGATCGTCCAACCACTCACACTCACGGTCGCACCATCCGCCTTGGCCGCCTCGTACCGACCAATCGGCGCCTGCTTCCCCTGCACATCAGGAACCTTTACCGTCTTGCAGCCCAGTTTCGGGTTTGCGCGAACCCTCTCGTTGTCAATGGCATACACGCAATACGAATGCGAACCAGCAGGCTGATTCGACAACGCCACCGAATACCCATGCACACCCGACACGCCATACGCCGCATTCACATCCGGACGCGACTTAGTCACCGGATGCCAGCCCAAACTCTTCCCATCGCGATACACCGCGACGTGTCCGGGGGTGCCAGGCGAGTCGAGATCGATCATCCATCCCGATAACGTGACCGTCTCGCCCGCGACCTTGGCTGACTCGAACTGCCCGATGGACGTTTTCACCGGCGTGGAGGTACTGCCGAACCAGTCGTTGTACATCCGCCAGAAGTTGCGGTTGCCGTACGCCGAACAGCTGTTGCCCTCTCCGTACAAGTTGTCCAGGGCTGCCTTGTTCGGCTGGTACGGCGTGTAGTTGTAGAGGTTCGCGGTGGCCTGGTTCTCGATGTAGACCGACGAGGACCCGCAGCTCGCGTTCGGGTTGTACAGAATCGTGTTCTGCCGACCCGGGATGTAGCCGTACGAGGTCGGTGAGTTCGTGTAGTACTGGAACTGCAGCGCCATCCGGTAGACCTGGTTGAAGAATCCGTAGTACTGGCTGTCACACGGCGCCGTGTCGGGACACCCGTAGCCAGTGGCCGAGCGGTACTGAATCGAGTTCGGTGACGTCGTGGTGATCAGACTGGATTCCTTCTGAATCATCACCAAAATGACCTTGGGGCTGATTCCGCAGGCGTTCGCGACCCGGTGAATGATGGCGGCCGCGGACGAGGAGGACGTCGCTGCCATCGGCGAGCACAACCCATCCGAGGTCGAGCGGGTCGCGGTCGTGTAATTCTTCAGGCACGGCGCTTCGCCGTTGGTGCAGTTGGCGCCCTGGGTGTCCAGAAAACTCGCGATCTGCGCACGGGACATCGAGTCGCCGTCGTAGAACAAGTTGTCCTCGATAATCCGGCCGGCCTTCCAATCAGAACCGGTGACCGCCTCTGCCCTCTGCTCCGAGAGCGCGCTCAGCAATCCGAATGCGGTGAGCGCGGCGGCGAGGACTGCGATAATCCGGGGCAGTCGCGCGGGTCGGGCGCTTGTCATCGGAGGGTGCTGGGGTCGTATGTCGGGTTCGCCGCGGCGACTCCGCTACCAAGAATCACGAGTTCTCCACCTCATCGCGGGGCACCGTCCGTTGCGCACACGTTTGGCCGCGACGCGAACTCCGCCGTCGTTGGTAACGGCGGGATCACGGACCGCATCGCCGGCGAATTTATCAGGTTCGGCGCCCAAATCTCGGGACGCGCGACGGGCCGTGTTCGCTGTGCGTGGCCGGGTCGCGGTTAGCGTCGGCGGAGTCGACGAGTGGCGTCGGTGACCGCGCGGCGCAATTGCCTCGATCGGTCCGCTATCGCCCAACCGCTGACCCGCACCAATGACTCCGCCATCACATCGGCGCTCATCTTCGAGCGGCCGCGCTCGCGCTCCACGAAATCGATCGGCACCTCCACGACCCGCAACCCGGCGCGCACCGCTCGCCGGGTCAAGTCAGTCTGGAAGCAATAGCCATGAGACTCGACCTCCGCCAGACCGATCGCCCGCAACGCGTCTGCTCGGTAAGCGCGAAACCCGGCTGTTGCATCACGCAACCCGAGCCCCAGGACCAGCCGGATATACAGGTTGCTGCCGCGCGATAAATACTCGCGACCGCGCGGCCAGTTCGTCACCGAGCCGCCGGGGACCCAGCGCGAACCGATCACGACATCTGCGTCCGTCAACGCGTCCAGGATTCGACCCAGTTGCTCGGGCTGATGCGACCCATCGGCGTCCATCTCGACCACGACGTCGTACTCGCGGTCCAACGCCCATCTGAACCCGTCGAGATAAGCAGCGCCCAGACCGTCCTTGCACCGCCGATGCAGCGCGTGCACCGATGGATCCTGCTCAGCGATCTCGTCGACGATGCGCCCAGTCTTATCGGGCGAGCGATCGTCGACCACGAGAACATCGACGTCGGGCTGTGCCGCGCGGACACGCGCGACGATCTGCCCGATATTCTCCGCTTCGTTGTACGTCGGGATCACGACAATACAGCGGGCGGTACGACGGTAGACCATAAGTTCCTCAAGTACGCGGCAGGCCAACGGCCAGAACGACAAGAGTACCCACTGTCTGGACTTGGTCGCTGCGGGTTACGGGATCGTCACGTCCACGGGATCCGATTTGATCTGCCCGCTGCCATCGTCGAAGGCAATAACGACGTGATAGACACCGGGTTTGGCGTCCGGCATTGGGATGGTCATCAAACCGCAGGCGGTTCCCTGGCCGTCGAAGGTGCCGTCGACCGTCGCGGTCTTGTTCGCGTCGGCATTGTTTTCATCGACGCCGTCGGGCGTGGCCGTCGCCGTGCACGTCGAGCTTTCACTCGCAACACCTTGCACCGAGCCGACGACCTCGATCGCCTGCTCGTCGGCGTTCCAGTCCGAACTGGTGATCAGTACCAGCGCATCCGACGGAGGATCATCGGACGAGGTCTGCCCCGAGACGTCGGCGGACCCCGACGCAGGCGGAGCGTTCGTCGCGGAATCGGTCGTCACTGGCGCCTCTGAGCTGGCAGGGGGCTCCGACGTAGCGGGTGCCTCCGAGGTGACGGGCGGCTCTGACGATTCCTCGGCGGACGTCGGTGGCACTTCTTCGGAGGTCTCCGACGCTTCCGTCGCCTCTGAGGACGAGGGCGCATCACTTGCACTCGACTCGTCACCCGAGCCGCTGCCATTCCCGAACAGGGTTATCGCGGTGATCAGCGCCGCGAGCGCCAACAGCCCAAGCGCGGCGGCCCGCAGGTGGAATCGGGACCCCAGGGTGGCATCGCCCGAATCAGGCTCGATCTGATCAGACATGTCACGCTCCTGGTAGTTTCGGGTTCGCAAAAGGCGCAACCACCACGTTAGCCGACGCGGACCGATGTCCGCGGCATCGTCGGGGCGAGCCGCGCCGTTCCAGCGACAGCGTCCATCACCTAGGAGAACGCATGGCCGTAGAGGTTCACGTCGGTGAAGACACTTGGCGGATGCCGTTGACCGTCCGTTACTACGAGGCCGATCAGCAGGGCGTCGTATTTCACGGCTGGTACCTGAACTATTTCGACGAGGCCTTCACGCTGTACGCCGAATCGATCGACTACAGCATCCACAAGGCGCACGCCGAAGGCGTCGACTGGATGGTCGTACACAGCGAACTCGACTGGCACGGATCCCTGCGCTGGCCCGATGCCGCCGAGATCGCCGTGTCGGCTGTGCACTGCGGCAACTCATCAATCACGGTCGACTTCGCCGCGATTCGCGACGGCGAAGCGGTGTGTTCGGCCCGCAACGTCTACGTCACGGTCGACGCCAAGGAGTACACCCGGATCGACGTCCCAGAAGGACTTCGCGCGGCGATCGGACCCGGACAGTCGCTGCGACGTCCCCGCGCGGGCCGCTAACAACCCTCAAGCAGCTCGGGCGGCTACTCCTGGTTCGCGGCCGCCTTAGCGTTTTCGGCCTTTTTGCGGCGCATCCGCTCTGTCTTCACCACCGCGAAGACCACCAGCGCGATCACCGCTACGATCGCCAGCCACAGCCACGGGGACATCGATTCATCGACAGCCTCGTCATCGGCAGCCTCTGAAATGGGCGCGGCATCGGACGGCTCGTCGGCTTGGGTCTCCGTACCGGCTGACTCCGATTCGGCGCCGCCCGCTGCCTCAGCGACGGTGAAAGTCACGGTGCCGTCAATCGGGTGACCGTCCTGGCCCACGATCGTGTACGCGATCGCCCACTGGCCTCCGGCGTCAGCGACGTCGGCGAGCTCGGGGACGCTCGTATCGATGGTCACGGTCGGGCCCTGCACCGGCGCGTCCAGTTGCACCGGGTCGTTGTCGCCGACCAACACGCCAACCTGAGCCGTCGGACCCTGCAGGTCCTCCGCGAAGGTCAGCGTGATCGTCCCGGGTACCTCATCGACCTCGGCCCCGTCAGCGGGGACGCTCTCGGAGATGTGCGTGTGCGCGGACGCTACCGCCGGCACTCCGAGCACTGCTATCAAAGCCCCTACTAGTACCGCCAACAACCTGCGAATCACGACGCATTCCTCCCAGAACGTGGTTTCTCACCGTGGGTAGTCACCGACCCGGCCCACAAAGTTCCGCTCGCGACCACAACACCTTCGATCAGCCAACCGCATCGCACCGGACGTCACAGATGAGCCGAAGCGCACCGCGTGGCGCGCCATCGCGACAGTCGCTTGATGCGCGGCTATCGTCGCTGCGTATCCGCCCGATCTCCACAACACCGCCGAGGTACCGAGATGGCTCGCGACAGTTCCCGCCCCCGACGTCCCGTCGCGGCGAACCTGCGACAGCGGTTCAGCGACCTGCGGTCGGCCGAACACAGTGCCCACGAATTCGATCCCACCCGTCGTGGTGAGCCGATCCCGCGCGCCGTCACGCTGATGGCCGGTTGGGCGTGGCGCCTTGCTGCGGTAGGTATCGGGATCTACCTACTGCTGTGGTTGCTGGACGTCCTGGCGATCGTCGTCGTCCCCGTGGTTATCTCACTGCTGATCGCCGCGCTCTTGACGCCGATGGCGCGCACCCTGCGCCGGGCCGGGCTGCCCAATGCGATTTCGACAGTCCTGACCTTCCTTGCCGGGCTGATCTTCCTCTTCGGCCTGCTCGCACTGATCGTCCGCGAGATGATCGTCAACTACAACACGATCTACGACACGGTCGCCGACGGCCTGGAAAGTATCGTCTCCTGGCTCGCTGACGGCCCGCTGCAAATCGACGCCTCGCAACTGCAGGCCACCATCGACGAATTGCTGGCCAACCTGCAGCGCGACCCCAGCGACGTCCTGACCACATCGCTGACCGTCGTTTCCACCACCGGCAGCATCCTGTCCGCCATCTTGCTGTCGATGTTCATCATCTTCTTCTTCCTCAGCGACGGAAACCGGATCTGGACCTGGCTGTGCCGCCTGTTCCCGAGCAACGCGCAATGGAAGGTCAACCGCGCCGGACGACGCTCCTGGGAGGTGCTCGTCACCTACATGAACGTGACGCTGATCGTGGCGTTGGCCGTCGGCGTGGCGACCTGGCTAGCGTGTCTGATAGCCGGCGTACCGCTCGCCCTATCGGCCGGGCTGATCGCGTTCCTGTTCGCCTTCATCCCCACCCTCGGCGCACTGATCTCGTCCATTCTGGTGATCGCGCTGGCGCTTATCTCCACGAACCTGACTACCGCGATCGTGATGGCGATCGTGATGATCGTGATCCAGACATTGCAGGGCAACTTCCTCTACCCGCTGCTGATGAACCGGCAGTTGAAGGTCCATCCGCTCGCCTCGCTGCTGTTAGTCGTGCTCGGCGCCGTGGTCGGCGGGATCTTCGGCGCACTGATCGCCGTACCGCTCGCGGCCGTCATCAACACGGCGGTAATCGACCTATTCCGAGCAAGTCGAGGGCTACCGGAGGACCCAGACCCGGCTGAACTGGGCCCAGACACGCAGGATGAAGACGGCGAGGATCCCGCGTTCGTGGACCCCACCATCACGCCGGCCGACGGCGCGCAGGTCACCGCGACCGCCGAACACCCGACCGAGCCCGGACCTGATGAGGTCGAGAACCGATGAAGTTGACGATCGTCGGTGGCGGCGGATTCCGCACACCACTTGTCTTCCGCGCCTTACTGGCGGACGCCGCCCAGCCGATCGATCACGTCACGCTCGTGGACGACGACCCGCAGCGACTAGCGGTCATCGATGCAGTACTTCGGGGTATGGCGGACGGCGCACCGAACGCACCCGCCGTCGAGGCGACGACGGACCTGCGCGCGGGGGTGAGCGGCGCCGACTTCGTGTTCGCGGCGATCCGTGCCGGTGGGCTGGACGGTCGCGTCGCAGACGAGAACATCCCGCTCGCCCACGGCATTCTCGGGCAAGAGACCGTCGGCATCGGCGGAATCCTGTACGCGCTGCGTTCGATCCCGGCCATGTTGGACGTCGCCCGCACCGTCGCCGAGGTCGCCCCAACGGCCTGGCTGATCAACTTCACCAACCCCGCCGGGATGGTCACCGAAGCCCTTCAGCCACTGCTGCCGGGCCGAGTCATCGGCATCTGCGACTCCCCGGCCGCGCTGATTCGCCGCGCATGCCGCGCGCTGCAGATCGATGAGAACGACGCGGCGTACGACTACGTGGGTCTCAATCACCTCGGCTGGCTGCGTTCGTTACGCGTCGACGGCACCGACCTCCTACCCGGGCTGCTCGCCGACAACACCGCGCTCAACAGTTTCGAAGAAGGGCAACTCTTCGGCGCCGACCTGCTGCGCAGCATCGGGGCGCTGCCGAACGAGTATCTGCACTACTTCTACTACGGACGGGATGTGGTCGAGTCGCTGCGCGCAACGACGTCCCGCGCCTCGTTCCTAGCCCAGCAGCAGTCCTCGTTCTACCGCGACGCGTCCGCGACGTCCGCACCGTATTCCTTATGGCAGCGAACTGTGGACGAGCGCAACCGCACGTACATGGCGGTCTCCCGTGAGGCTGCCGGCGCATCCGAACGTGCCGAGGAGGACGTCGAGGGCGGCGGGTACGAACAGATCGCGTTGGCCGTCATGCGCGCGATCGCCAACGATTCCGACGCGCGGCTCATCCTGAACGTGCCAAACGGCGCGACCATCGGCGCTCTGGACACCGACGCCGTCGTGGAGGTGCCCTGTCGTATTAACGCGCGCGGCGTACGGCCGCTGAAAGTCGCTGCACTGACGGACCATCAGGCCGGTTTGATCCGGCAACTCAAAGCCATCGAACGGTGGACAATCTCCGCCGCGGTCGACGGTGACCGCGACGCGCTGCGCGCCGCGTTGGCGACCCATCCGCTCAACGGGTCCTATCCGATCGCGGCACGAGTCCTCGAGGAGTGGCTAGCACTCTTCCCCGAGATCGCCGACCGCCTGCGTTAACGATCGCTGACGCCTCTTGGCCTCAGCGTGTAGCGGCACTCACTGGCTTGCCCTGTTGTGACACGCCAGCTGCTGACCTCAGCGTGTAGCAGCATCAGGGCAACCCGCTGCGCGGTCCGCATAGAATGCGACCCATGCCGCCTACCAAGCCCGTCGTTTCGCCTGCCGTCCGCAACCTTCGCGCCGCAGCGCTTGTCGTCTCCATACTCGCGCTGGCTCAGGCCGCACTGGGCGGCACGGTGCTCAGCGGTGGCGGTGGGATCCGCGATATCCACGGCTACATCGGGTACGCCACTTTCGTCATCGCCCTAATCGCCACTTTCTTTGCCTGGAAGGCATCGCAGAGCTCCGGCAACAAGGGGACGCTCTATCACGCGATCTCGCTACCGGTCCTCGCCCTGGTCCAGATCGGGCTAGCCGAGATGGATCTCAAGTGGGTGCACGTCATCATCGGCGCGGTGTTCCTGATCGCTGCCTTCGGCCTGTACGCGATGGCCGATCGATCCGGCAACCCCGACTCCGAAGCCGCCTAACTGAAATCCGCGGCGACCGACTAGGGCATAGCGGCGCGCCCGCTGGCGCGCCTTCGCACTAACGCTCCCGCCAGTACCGCCCTGCGCACCCATACGCGGCTCGCCTGCCGGTACGCGGTCGCATCGGTGCTGATCGCGTCAGTCCTGTCGCATGAAGGACCAGGCGTCGCGAACGGCGTCGGTGAGGGTTCGGGTAGGCGTCCAACCGAGCACCTCGCTGGCGGCAACGTTCGCCGCGACGAGTACGGCGGGATCACCATCGCGCCGCGGATGCTCCTCGACCTCCAGCGGTAACGACGTGACGTCGGCGACCACGCGCAGTACCTCGGAGACGGTGTGCCCCAGACCAGTCCCCAGATTGAGAATGTGGTGCTCGCCAGGCGTCGCGACCCGAAGCGCCAACAGATGCGCCTCGGCCAAATCGAGCACGTGCAAGTAATCACGCACGCACGTTCCATCGCTGGTCGGGTAGTCGGTGCCGTAGACGGTCGCGCCAGCGCCATTGCGGGCGGCGTCGAGCAGCCTGGGCAACAGGTGAGTCTCTTGCGGGTGCCGCTCGCCGAGATCGCCGTACGCCCCCACGACATTGAAGTAACGCAGCGATACCGCACCCAAGCCGTGGGCGCGGGCTTCGGCCGTGAGCATGTGATCGATCGCGAGCTTTGAGGCGCCGTACGGGTTTATCGGCGAGGTCGGGCTCGTTTCGGTGAGCGCCGTACCGTCCCCGTTTCCGTAGACGGCGGCGCTCGACGAGAAGACCATTTTCTTGATACCGGCTGAACGGATCGCTTCGATAAGCTGGATCCCGCCCACGATGTTGTTTTCCCAATACCGCTCTGGGTGCTCCACCGACTCACCGACGAGCGAAGCCGCGGCGAAATGCAGTACGGCGTCCAGGTCGGTACTGACGAAGTCGGCCGCGTCGTGCACCCGAGCCTCGATGAACTCGGCGCGGTGGTCGACAGCATCCCGATGACCGGTGGACAGGTCGTCAACAACCACGACGCTGTGGCCCGCATCGAGCAGCAATCTCGTGCAGATGGACCCGACATAGCCGGCACCGCCGGTCACCAACAGCCGCATGCGCTCAGGATACGGTCTTCTCCCGAGACCAGGCCGCCGCTAGGCCGACGGATCCACGGCGGTACGCAGCCCAGATATCGCAAAGCGCCACGGTGGCGCACGCCACCAGGCACCGCGGCGTATCTTCGTTAAGGTCCCACATACTCCCATCCGGAGGACGAACGTGACCACAGGCACCACCAGCGACAACCCCACCAAGGTCTTGCTGCTCGAGAACATCCACTCGCGCGCCGTAGAGCACTTCGAATCTCTTGGGTACGACGTCACTACCCATCCCGCCGCGATGACCGAGGACGAACTCGTCGCAGCGTTGCCCGGCGTCAATCTGCTCGGGATCCGCTCGAACACTCACCTCACCGAAAAGGTGTTCGACGTCGCGAAAGATCTGGTCGCGGTCGGCGCGTTCTGCATCGGCACCAACCAGATCGACTTGCCCGCCGCAGCACGCCGCGGAATTCCGGCGTTCAACGCGCCGTACTCCAACACTCGTTCGGTCGTCGAACTGGTCATCGGCGAGATCATCTCGCTGGCCCGTCGTATCCCCGAGAAAAATCAGAACATGCACGCCGGCGTCTGGGACAAGTCGGCGAAGGGCTCGCATGAGGTACGCGGGCGCACCCTCGGCATCGTCGGCTACGGCAATATCGGCTCTCAACTGTCGGTGCTGGCCGAAGCCTTGGGGTTCACGGTGATCTTCCACGACATCGCCGCCAAGTTGGCGCTCGGCAACGCCCGTCAGGTTCCGCTCGATCAATTGCTGGAGCAGGCGGACACCGTCACGCTGCATGTCGACGGTCGGCCGGGCAACGCCGGTATCTTCGGCGCCGAGGAATTCGCGAAGATGAAGCCGCGCGCGATGTTCATCAACGCCTCTCGCGGCATGGTGGTGGACCATCTCGCGCTGCGCGACAACATCCTGTCCGGACATATCGCCGGCGCCGCAGTCGATGTCTTCCCGGTCGAGCCGAAGAAGCCCGACGAGGAGTTCATCTCCGAGTTGCGAGGGCTGCCGAACGTTATTCTCACCCCGCACGTCGGCGGTTCGACGCAGGAGGCCCAGGAAGACATCGGTCGGTTCGTGTCCCGCAAACTGTCCTCGTACGTCGAGGACGGGGCAACGTCGCTGTCGGTGAATATCCCAACGATCGACGTCCCCGCTCGCGACGGCGTGCATCGACTGGTTCACGTGCACCAGAACATCCCGGGCGTGATCGCGGAGATCAACCGGATCTTGGCCGAGCACGGACAAAACATCGAATCGCAGTCGCTGACCACGCGCGGTGAGCTCGGGTATGTCGTCACCGACGTCAACGGCGCGGTGTCCCCGGAGGCGATCGCGCAGCTCGAAGCGATGCCGCAGACCATCCGCCTGCGCGTTCTCCCCTAACGCCGGCGATTCCTCGACCGGCGGCACCACCCACCATTGACGGGGTGAGCCTCGGGCGCACTCCACGACCGGACCGAGCGCGCGTACTCGGGGCGATGCCCAGATGGCGGCCCGCGCCAATCTCGTCGTACATCCGATACCGTGCGCGCATCGCTGGATTCTGATCGGAGGTTGGCATGCCCCGGGTGATTCGAACGGACGAGATCGCGATCGACACCGATCGCGGCGACTCCCGGATGCTCACCGCCACACCGGCTCGACCCAAGGCCGCTGTATTGCTGGGTCACGGCGCCGGGGGCGGACTCGACAGTTTCGACCTCACCGCGCTCGCTACCGAGCTCCCGCCCCGTGGAGTCGCCGTCGCACGATACGAACAACCATGGCGTACGGCGGGCAAGAAAATCGCCGGGCCACCGGCTTCGCTAGATGCCGCGTGGGCGTTCGCGCTGGAGGAAGTTCACCATCGTTGGCCGCGGATTCCGGTGTACGTCGGCGGGCACAGCGCTGGGGCCAGGGTTGCGTGCCGATGTTTCGCAAGGCCTGCCGTCGGGGTCATCGCGCTCTCGTTCCCGCTGCATCCGCCAGGCAAACCTGAGAAGTCCCGGCTCGACGAACTCACCGCCGTCGATAGTCCCGTGCTCGTGGTGCAGGGTGAGCGCGATCCGTTCGGTACAGCGTCCGACGTACGCTCAGCGCTGCCTCGGCGCGGGCGCCGCAGGCAGGTCATCGAGGTGCCCTCCGCCGGACACTCACTGCAACCAGGCAAGCGATCGGACCCGGACGGCGCCGCCCAATTGATCGTCGACTCGGTCGCCACCTTCATCCTCAACGAAGTCCGCTGAGCGACTCACGGTTTCCGATCACCACTCGTCCGCAGTTCGGCTATGTTGATCGAACTCGATGTTATTTGACATCAACACCACTCTTCTTCGCGGATGGGGTTATGCATCATGACGGCACCGGACCCACGCAACACATTCACCGGATCAAGCTGCGCTGAATTCGGCGAGCACATGGCAAATACCGGCGTCTATGACGCCAGCGGCCAGAATCACCCCGGGAGAGCAGGCGCGACGCCGCTGGACCCCACAAAGATCACCGGCGGGTACCAATGGACAGCACAGGTCGCGAACGTGTGGACTTGCCCGACCGAACCCGACACCTATTACGAGTCCCAGGCCGAATGCGAACGGAATTCACCATGCAAGCCAGGCCTGGGCGGTTCGATGATCAAGTGTGGCGGATTCGTCGGCAAGGTCGTGACCGCGCGTCCCTATCTTGAGCCGATCGATCTGTCCTTCACCGCACTCCGCTGGCGCCCTGAGCGTCCGGTATCCCCAGAATGTCAGGCAGCGATCGACGCCTTCGACAGAGCCGTGGACGCCCACGAGCAGAGGCATGTAGATGACTTGCGGCGCATCATCAACGCTGAGATGGAACGCCTCGCAAAATTGACCCTCAAAGCGCTCGGCAAGGATACCGAGGAAGCTCGCGAGCGGATCAGAAAACAACTCGCAGACCTGGTAACGGCGGCCCAGGAGGCAATCACCAAGGCCTACGCAAAATCTATCGACGACTTCCACCAGACGCCCGAAGGCCAGCAGACCACCATAGATTGCACGGCCTGCGGGTAAGCCTCTCACCGTGACGACTACTCGTCACACTCACCCATTGCGCCACGCGAAGTCGTGACGTACCGTCTAATTCATCAGCCGTTGAATTAGGAGGCGGGATGATCGCCGTACACAACCTCGACCTGATGCGCGGACGACGATCGGTGCTGCGCGACATCAGTTTCACCCTCGAACGCGGGACTATCACCGGACTGCTCGGCGCATCGGGCACCGGTAAGACGACTCTGATGCGCGCGCTGCTCGGCCTGCAACGCATCGCCGGCGGCACGATCACCATCGACGATCTGCCCGCGGGAGATCCGACGTTGCGCGAGCGCATCGGGTACGTCACCCAAGGCGCCGCGATCTACCCCGACCTCACCGTCGCGCAGAATGTCGGCTACTTCGCCGCGTTGTACGGCGCGGCACCGGACGCCGTCGCCACGGCCCTACAAACCGTCGGACTAGCCGATCGCGGCGCGGATCTCGCGCACAACCTCTCCGGCGGTCAGCAGAACCGCGTATCGCTCGCCTGCGCGCTCGTCGGCTCCCCCGACGTACTGATCATGGATGAACCAACGGTCGGACTCGATCCCCTGCTGATCGACCAACTCTGGAGCGCCTTCAACGCACTCGCGGCAAAGGGCACCACGCTGCTCGTCTCCAGTCACGTGATGGACGAGGCCGACCGGTGTGCGCGTGTCCTCTTCCTGCGGGACGGCGGCCTTATTGCCGATGGATCCCCCGCCGACTTACGAGCCGCCTCCGGCGCCGCCGACATGAACAGCGTGTTCGTGCACTTCGCCGGCGGACCGAAAGACCAGGAGATGTCGTCATGACCGAGGTAGCCCTCGCCCCGCAGCCCGCGCGTGCGCCCTTGCTGCGACACACCGGGATCACTCTCGCGAGCGCGCGCCGGATCTTGCGGCAACTCGCCCACGATCGCCGCTCGATCGCGATGATTATCGTGGTCCCCGTCGTCCTGCTGGTGCTGCTTTATTACATGTTCGAGAGCGTTCCCACACCTCCGGGCGCGCCGAGCATGTTCGACCGAGTGAGCGTGGTGATGCTCGGGTTCTTCCCGTTCTTCATCCTGTTCATCATCACCTCGATCACGATGCTGCGCGAACGTACCGGCGGGACCCTCGAACGGTTGCTGACCACTCCGTTGGCGAAGCTCGACCTGCTGCTCGGGTATGCACTCGCGTTCGCCGTACTCGCGTTGACACAGGTGACCGTGATGGTTGCGGTCGCCGTCTGGATCTTTGACCTGCAGGTCTCCGGTTCGCTGGTATGGGTCTACGTCATCGCGCTCGCCGACGCGCTGCTCGGTGTGGCACTCGGCCTGCTGGTTTCCGCGTTCGCTCGTACGGAGTTCCAGGCCGTGCAGTTTGTACCCGCGCTGATCGTGCCCCAAATGTTGCTCTGCGGGCTTTTCGTCGATCGCGATGCCATGGCCGGATGGCTGCAGGTAATCTCCGACATCATGCCGATGACCTACGCCGTACAGGCGATGCAGGAGGTCGCGGCGAACTCGTCGCCGACCACGACGATGTACGTGAGCCTGCTCGTCGTCGTCGTGGTGGCCATCGCGTGTCTGTTGGGCGGTGCGCTGACGCTGCGTCGGCGAAGCGCATGAATCAGCGGCGCGGGCGGCGTCCAGGTAATGAGGACACGCGTGAGGCGCTGATCGAGGCCGCTCGCGCGGAGTTCGCCAACGGCGGTTATGCAGGGGCGACGGTTCGCGCGATCGCCGCACGTGCGGGCGTGGATCCGGCGATGATCAATCATCACTTCGGCTCGAAGCAGGGGCTGTTTGCCGCCGCCGTACGGCTCCCGTTCAACCCGGCGGACATTGATCTTGCGCAGATAGTGTCCGGGCCACGTGAGGAGTTTGCCTCGCGGCTGTTGGGTGAATTCCTGAGGCAATGGGATCGTGCCGGTTCGGAGTCGGCGTCCTCCATGCTGCGGACGGCGTTACAGAGCGAGGAGGCGACCGCGCAGCTGCGGACCGTGCTGCTGGAATCACTGATCCGCCGCGGACTCAGCGCGGTCATGGAGTGGGACGCCGAGGCGCAGTGGCGTGCTTCGCTCGTTGCCGCGCAGCTTATGGGACTGCTCACCGCGCGGTACGTCGCCCGTTTCGAGCCTCTGGCCTCGGCCCCTGCGCAGGACGTCATCGCGGCTATCGGGCCGGTTCTGCAGCGTTACCTCATCGGCGACGTCGGCACACCGCCTGCCTCGTAGGCAACGCTGCTGCTGAAAACGCAGCGCAGGAGTCGACTCATCGCACCTGCATCGACGAGTCGACGCTCAGGCTGCGTCTTCAGCGGCGCCGCCACTGTCGGCAAGCGTTGTTCTGCGTTTCACCGCGCGGCCATCACGCCGTCCTACCGTGGAAGCATGAGCCAGTCACCTGCCCTCATGGGCCCCAACGAGTCGGACGCGAACGTCTCGACGAGCGATGTTGCGCGGCTGACAGCGATCTCCACACGCATCCAGTTGCTTCGCGACCGTATCGAACAGGTCGTCGATGGACCCGGTGTTTGGGACGACGTGCACCCCCAGCACGCGCAGAGCGCGAGGAACCTCGCGCAGTACCTCGAGTTACGCACCCACGATGTCCGGTCCTTACAGATCGAACTCGCTGAAGTCGGACTCTCCTCGTTAGGTCGACTGGAATCCCAGGTCGAAGCGGCGCTCACAGCAGTCGATCGCGCCGTACGCCGACAGTTGCACGGCCCGCAGGCGAGCGCGGGTTCGACCGCGCTCGATTACGACGTCTCCGAACTCGCACTCAGTCACAACGCCGACCTATTGCTCGGCCGACCGCGCGAAGGTCGTCGCACCCGCATCTTGGTGACGCTACCGACCGAAGCTGCCCACGACGCCACTCTGGTGAATCGCCTGGTCCGTGGTGGCGTGGAGGCTGTCCGAATCAACTGTGCGCACGATGGGCCACAGCAGTGGCGCTCGATGATCGATCACCTGCGCGCCGCCGAGCGCAAGTACTCGACCGACGTCAAGGTGATCATGGACCTCGCCGGGCCAAAGTTGCGGACCGGCCCGATTCAGCCGGCCCCTCCAGTGGTCAAAGTCAAGCCCGCCCGCGATGCCCTGGGCAATGTCACCCAACCGGCCGAGGTCTGGCTGATCGACGAGCAGAACCCCACCTCAGCCAGCGGCGTGACGATCCCGGTCACCGATGGCGATTGGCTGGCCCGCCGCGATGTTGGCGAACAGATCGACTGCACCGACTCGCGCGGGGCGCACCGCACGCTCACCGTCGTCGACGTGATCGCTGGCGCGGTGCGCTGCGAACTCGAGCGCACCGGTTACTTCGTTCCGGGTATGGAACTCGTCGGGGACGACGACGAAACCGCGATCGTTGGCGCGCTGCCCTCGCGTGAGCAGAAGTTGCAGTTGTTCGCCGACGACGTCCTGGAACTTACCCGCGATCTCAGCCCGGTCGACCCGGCTGCGACGGACCTGCGAATCGGCTGCACGCTAGCGCAGGTGTTTACCGATGTCACGGCCGGCGATCGGGTCTTCTTCGATGACGGCAAGATCGGTGGCGTCGTCGAGGAGGCCGGCAGCGAACGAGTTCGGGTGCGGATCACCGACATCCCGCCGTCAGGTGCGAAGCTGGGCGCCGCGAAGGGCATCAACCTGCCGGACACCAAGCTCGACCTCCCCGCATTGACTGGCGAGGACGCCGCCGTCCTGCCGTTCGTCGTACAGCACGCGGACGCGGTCAGCCTGTCCTTCGTCCGCGAGGCGCAGGATGTCGCGCTGTTGCTGTCTCGGTTGCGTGATCTCGGCGGGGACGCACTCGGCGTCATCCTCAAGATCGAGACCGTCAGCGGGTTCACCAACCTGCCGCAAATACTGTTCGGCCTGATGCAGTGGCGCGGCATCGGCGTGATGATCGCCCGCGGCGACCTGGCGGTCGAGGCTGGGTATGAACGCCTGGCCGAAGCCCAGGAAGAGATCATGTGGCTGTGCGAGGCCGCGCACGTTCCGGTCGTGTGGGCTACTCAGGTTCTCGACACGTTGGCCCGCACTGGTCGCCCTTCGCGTGCCGAGGTCACCGACGCGGCCATGGCGGGGCGCGCCGAATGCGTGATGCTCAACAAGGGTCCGTACGTCGTCGAGGCAGTCTCATTGTTGTCCGGGATTCTGCAACGAATGGCCGAGCACCAGTTCAAGAAGCGATCGCTCATGCGGCAGTTGCACGCGTGGGAAGACTTCGCCGGCGGGCACGCGTATCCCGGGCAGCCCGCATCAGAGTAACGATCTGCGGTGGTTCAGGCCTGACGATCCATATGCGATCCATGCCTAAACCACCGCAGGTACTCAAGTCATAGCGGAGGCGGATGGGAGCCGTCGGCGCTCGTTCCTCGGGCCTCCTCCCGATTCCCGGCTCTGCTCAATAAAGTTCGAGGTGGAGCCCTCGTACCTCGGACCCCACCTCGAACTTTGCGGAGGCGGACGGGAATCGAACCCGCCTAGCCGAGGTACTCGGCTACATCGGTTTTGAAGACCGTGAGGGCCACCAGGCACCTGGACGCCTCCATAGGATGCGACTATACGGCCTGTCGACGGCGCAGTTTCGTCCGGAAGACGACGCAGCCTCCTGTGGAACTAGCGCCGAGCGTTTTCACACCAACGCGGCGACGACCGATGCACGCCGCATAGAACTGGGCCGAGCCGACGACCGTTAGCGCGAGGTAATCTCCGCGACGATCGCCTCGAATGCGTCGTCGGCGTACTGCCGCATCTCCTCGTCGGTGCGGTCCTGGATCGGGTGCGGGGTGAAAACGCGCGCCACATCGCTGAAGCCCAACGCATCGGCCTGGGTTTGTGCGGCCTCTACGAACACGTTGGAAGCGACGAACACGCCGGGAACTCCGCGCTGTTCCAGGTCACTGATGTCATGCACACTGCACGACGTGCAACTGCCTCAATCGGCGAGCGCTTCGATCACCATCGTGCATTGCTGGGAAATCTCGTAGCGCAGGTCCGCCGGGGCCGGTTTGGTGAACGTCGGCTTGGCGTAACGATGTACGTCGGCGACACCTGCTCCGCGAAGTCGCTCTTCGAGGCGGTCCAGGAACACGTTGCCACGAGGCTTGGCGATGTCCAGCAGGCCAATAACCTGGCCTTCCAGGGACGCCGGACGTGCGACTCGCTGCCGTTCGATCGGCTCACGTTCACCGGTCGGGTCGAGGATAACGGTCATCGCTGCCCTCCTTGTCGACTGCGCGTCACGCTACCACCTCGCGGGTGACCGGAGTAGATCCCATCGCGCCTCGCGCCCAGCCCCCGATGACCGCCGAGAACAGACCCGCGGTGCCACCGGCGTACGCGATCATCAGCCCGCCGGGAGCGAACTTGTTGATCACCTTGCCGGTCATCGCCGGCGGTAGGCCTTCGGCGTTACCGCCGACTCCGACCAGCAGTTCCTCCGATGGGATCTCCAACCGATCGCGCAACTCCTGCACGATCTTCTCGTATGACCAGCCGGCATCCTGAAAGCGCGCTCCGTGCTCTGGGCTGAGCACCAGGATCGCGTCGAAGCCTTGAACTGCCTTCGGGTGATGGACCGTGCGCATGCACGCGGCGATGCTGTTGGCCAATTCATCGGCCGTGCGGGACTTCTGGTCCACGATGCAACGCGGGCCCTCCCCCGCGAACACGGTCAAGGCGTCGACCCCGGCCTCGACACCTCGGGCCTGCGCCAACGATCCGAACGGCGAGTCAGAGCGCTCTGCAAAGCAGAACGACAGTTTGCCGGGGTTTCCGAGGTTGGCGCGATCGACCCCGCCAGGGCGGCCGTTACCAATATTGCGAACGACGAGTTGTACGGCGCGCCCGATCGTCATGTTCGCCCGATTACCCTGCCCGAGCGCGTTACCGCCGGAATTCATCCCGATGGCTTCGGTGCCGGGACCACTGCACACGATCACCGGCCCGACCGGCATCGTCGTCGCGAGCACGCCGTGGATATTGAATTCGTCGTTGCAGATTGCCTCGACCGCGGTCAGTACCCACGGCAGGTACTCCGGCAGGCAACCCGCCATGACGGCTGCGATCGCGACTTTCTCGACGGTGGCATCGATCAGGTCCGGCGGGATGTTCGCGACGATGTCCTGCGGATCACGGGTGGTTCCAGACAGCATTCGCATGACGCGTTCTTCGGTGGGTGGTACGACCGGCAAACCATCGGTCCAGCCACGCATGAACAGTGCCTCGAACTCGTCCTCCTGTTCGGCGAGTTCGATACGTCGCGCGTGCAGGAGGCCACCCTCGTATTTCACCCGCAGCGCGTCGACCTTGTCCGGATCGACCGACATCGAGCCGCAGCCGGGCCGGAAACCGGGCAGGTCCGAGCCGAGATCGCTCAACCCGGTGACCTTTTCCCACTGCTCGCGCACCCAGCCAAACGTGCGCTCAACCTCCGCGCCGTTCTCGACCCGAATCACCGTCGGGACGGTTTCGATATCGAGTTTCCAACTGACCTCGAGCTCAGTGTCGTCGCGGGGGTCGACCTCGGCCGGAAAGTTCAGATCGTCCTGGGTATACACGGTCAGCTCGACGCCATCACGGCCCTTGATGTCCTGCAGCACCGGCTCAATCAGTTGGCAGGTGGCGCATTCCTTCTTCACTATGACGACGAGGCCATCAGGTAAATCGATCGCGGCGCTCATGGGCCCTCCAACTAGTTCGTGGTCTGGTGCGAGGTTAACCCGCCAGCAATCGTCGGCCCAGCGGCCGCGTCAAACCGACCGCTGACGAACGGTGTGCCTAGGCGACGGTGATGCGCCCGCTACCTGCGGTAACCGAGCCGATCGCGGCGGCCCGCAGGCCCACCGCTGCGCACTGCTGCAGCGCGGAATCAACCTGATCGGCAGCGACACCGAATAACAGACCACCGGACGTCTGTGCGTCGGCGAGCATCAGCAATTCGGGCTCGGACTTCCCCTCGGCGCTCAGAAGCGGGCTGACCCATTCCAGGTTCCGTCGGCTCCCGCCGGGTACGACGCCGTCCGTCGCCAGTTCTGCGACACCGTCGAAGAACAGCACGTCGGCGGCGTTGATCGTTACATCGACCATCGAGGCGACGGTGAGCCGGGACAGGTGCCCGAGTAGTCCGAATCCGGTGACATCGGTGGCGCCGGTCGACCCGTGTTCCAGCGCGATCCGCGATGCGTCGCCGTTGGGGGTCGTCATCCAGCCGATCGCCTCATCAACCAGCGATTGACCGGCGCGGCCAAGTTTGATCGCCGTCGTCGTCACCCCCACGCCCAGCGGTTTGGTCAGGATCAACTGGTCGCCGGCCCGCAACCCGGTGTTGCGCAACAGCCGATCGGGGTGCGCCTCACCGGTGACGGCGAGTCCGTACTTTGGCTCCGGATCGTCCACGCTGTGCCCGCCGACGATCGCGAAACCGTTTTCGGCACCGACGGACAGTCCACCACGCACGACCTCGCGCAACATGTCGGTCGGCAATTCGGTCGACGGCCAGGCGACAAGGTTCAACGCGAACAGCGGCCGACCGCCCATCGCATATACGTCGGAGATCGCGTTGGTCGCCGACACTCGACCCCACAGGTATGGATCATCGACGAGCGGAGTGATGAAGTCGGTCGTCGAGATCAGCGCGCGCTCCGCATCCAGCCGCCACACCGCTGCATCATCGCCAGTCTCGGTGCCGACGATCAATTCGCCGAACTGCGACTGATCGATATCGTCGAGCACGTTCGCGAGTTCGCCGGGAGCGAGTTTGCAGGCGCAGCCGCCGCCATGGCTGAACTCCGTCAACCGCTTCGATAGTTGAATTCCGGTCATCGTGTTTCTCCTTCGGTGGACGGTGGCCTGATGGCGTGCTTATCGCCGCCCATCCTGCGCGTTCGGCCGGTGCGCTGCAGGTGCTCCATGAGCGGTACGGCGATGCGGCGCGTCGTACCGAGCGCGATGCGCGCTTCACCAAGGCTGAACGCCCCGTCGAGCGCGGACAACAGGGTCGCGGCCTCCTCAATGGCGTCAGGCGTCAAGTAGATGCCGCGGCCGAGGTCGACGAGGTGACCGTGCCGACAGAGTACGCCCAGCGTGCTCGCGTCGAGTCCGAGTTCCCGTAGCCGTGGGGCTTCGGGTGAATAGAACCGCTTGCCCGCGACCTCGACCGCGAACCGTTGCATCGCCGCGGTACTCGCTGGGCTCATGACCGCGTGGTGCTCACTGACGATGTGGCCGTCGGTGACGGTGAGGTCATCGGTGAGTAGTTCCAGCAACACCGCACGGCTGGGCAGGTCAAGATGACGCTGCGCGGCCCCGAGGGAGACTCCGCGTGAGTCTGCGTCTGCCTGCACGTCCGCAGCGACGAGGTCGGCGAGTTGCGATTCGAGGACCTTCCGGTACGAGGGGTCCAAGCACCATCCGTCGATCGCGGCCGGTAACGCAACGCACCCCATCTTTCGAAGTACGTCGATTCGTACCAGGCGTTTGTCCCTAAGGAGCACGGCGGCATCCGGGGCTGTCGAATACTCCGTGAGCGCGGCGGCTCGATGCTTGGCAGCGCCGCGACGGCGAAGTGCCGGCGGGTCGGGGTCGAGAACCACTGCGGCACCGAGAACGATGTGCTGGCCCGGGTCGCGCAGCACCATTCGATCGCCAATCCGCACCGGCAGCGGGACGTCGAAAGTCATCCGCATGTGGTGAGCGTCGAGCGGCCGCAGTCGAGCCTGCAGCGATGCCGTACCGATGTGAACCACACACGCCGCGGGCATCCGGTCACGATCAGCGTCGAGGCGGACGTCAATGACCTCAGGTCGCAGGAAGGCATCCGGCGACAGCAGCTGGGAGCCTCGCGGCGCCTCATGCGGAGGAACATTTCGCAGATTCACCGCTACCCTGCTTGCCCCGCTCACCGACTCGCGTTCCTGGCCGGCGGTCTGCAGCCCACGAATCCGCACTCGCCGAGGATCCGCGCCCTGCAGCCCGCGAAGTTCGAGTTCGTCGCCGACGCGTAGCGTGCCGTCGGTGAGGGTCCCGGTGACCACCGTTCCAGCCCCGGAGATGCTGAAAGACCGATCCAGCCAGAGCCGCACATCGCCGTCCGGATGCGGCTCCGGCAGTCTGCGCGCGAGCGCCAGCATCTCCGCACGCAGCTCGTCGAGACCGGCGCCGGTCAGCGCACTCACCGCGACGGATCGGATGCCCGCGAACCCCGCATCGTCGAGCCGTTCACGAGCCTCAGCCTCGGCGAGTTCGGGCTCCATCAGGTCGCTCTTGGTGATCACCAGAATCCCATCGCGTACGCCGAGTGCCCGCAAGCCCTCGAGGTGCTCGGTGGATTGCGCCGCCCATCCTTCGTCGGCGGCCACGATGAACAGCACGCCGGCGACCGACCCCGCGCCGGCCAGCATCGTGGGCACGTAGCGTTCGTGTCCCGGCACATCAACGAACGCGACGTCCACCTGCTCTGCGAGGGTCGTCCAGGCGAAGCCCAGGTCCAGCGTCATACCGCGACGCCGTTCCTCATCCCATCGATCTGGTTCGATACCGGTGAGCGCGCGCACCAGCGCCGACTTTCCGTGGTCGACGTGTCCTGCGGTGGCAAAGACGGCACTTCGTGTCATGCGCCCGCCGCGCCCGCGTACCGGATTGATTCACGTACGTTATCCAGGTCTGCGGCGTCGATCGCGCGCAGGTCCACAATGCATCGATTGTTATCGATTCGTGCGAGAACGGGGATCGGCGCAGCACGCAACGCGGCGGCGTACGACGAGGGCAGGCTGATTCCGGCGCTTGGGAATTCGGAGCCCGGCGCTCCCCCGCCACCGACCGTCGACACTGTGTCAACCGCGCGCGCATCAATACCGTCGAGCGCCGCAACCACGCGCGAAGCGCGCAGCCGCAATTCGTCCACCGGCGTCTCGAACATGTCGATCACCGGAGCCTCCGGTCCGACGACGGTCGCTTCCAATGCTGCGAGGGTGAGTTTGTCGATGCGGTAGGCCCGCGCCATCGGATGCTTTTTCAAGCGCGTCGCGACATCCGCATCGGCGGTGAAGATCATTCCTGCCTGCGGGCCGCCAAGGAGCTTGTCGCCCGAGGAGGTCACCACCGCCGCCCCGGCATTCAGGTGCGTCGTTGCATCGGGTTCGTCCGGCAACATCGGGTGCGGATGCAGCAGGCCGCTACCGATATCGGAGACCACCGGCACTCCGAGGTCGCCCAGTTGGTCGACGCCGACGCCGGTCGTGAACCCCTCGACGCGGTAGTTCGACGGATGGATCTTCAGAATCAGTCGGGTGTCCTCGCTGATGGCGTCGCGGTAGTCGGCTAGATGGGTGCGGTTGGTTGTGCCGACTTCTTTGAGGCGTACGCCGGTTGCCTCGACGAGATCGGGTAGCCGAAATCCGGCGCCGATCTCGATCAGTTCGCCACGGGAGACGATCACTTCGCCGCGACCGCCGAGTGCCATCGCGACGAGCGCGAGGGCGGCAGCGCCGTTATTGACCACATGTACGCCGCCGGCCGGCGTGACCTCGGCGAGCAGCGCGGCGTTCAGGGACGCGCCTCGGTTGCCGCGGCGACCGGTATCGAGATCCAGTTCGACGTCGCAGGTACCGGCCGCCACGCTGATCGCGGCCAGCGCCGCGGCCGACAGTGGGCTGCGGCCAAGATTGGTGTGCACGAGCACCCCGGTCCCGTTCAGCACTCGGCGTAGGCCGATCAGCCCCCGGGACAGGCGGACCTCGAGATCGGCCACGGCCTGCGCGGGGTCGACGTCACCAGCGCGTACGGCGTCCTGCACTTCGTGCACCACACGTTTGACGAATCGTCGTCCGTACGTCTCGATCGCGGCGGTCGCCACTGCCGTGCTCAGCAACGCGTCGGTCCTCGGCACTCGCGCCCGCGGATCGATCGATTCGGTCATATCCGCCCCTTCGGTCACCGGCCGTGCCTGTCGTGCACATCCTTCCACGCTGTCGAATATTGCCTAGCGAATCCGTTGACCTTCCGACTATGTCGACATACACCTAGGTAATGAGCGAGCCGCCAGTCAGCGTGATCACCGAGGAAGAGTGCTGGGATCTGCTCAGCAGCAGACCGATCGGCCGCGTCGCCATGATCATTGGCGATGAGGTCGAAGTATTCCCCGTCAGCTACGAGTTGCGCGAGGGCTCCATGTATATCCGCACCGCGGAGGGCACCAAGCTGTTCGGAATCGCGCTTGGGCGTCCTGTCGCGTTCGAAATCGACGATTGGGACGACAAGTCGGGGTGGAGCGTGATCGCGAAATGCTCAGCACGGCAACTCGACCGCGAATTCGAGATCGAGGAGGCCGAGAAACTCGGTCTGAGCCGTTGGGTCGCCGAGTCCAGAGATGTGCTGGTCCGGCTGACCCCCATCAAGGTCACCGGACGACGTTTCAGGTTCGACGTCCCCCAAGATGCCCGGATCGAGTAGACGACGTCACTCTCGACGCGTCCCAGCCTCCGACCGCCAGCAACCAAGCACACCGGTGGGTCACGGTGATCCACCTGGATAGGCTGAGCCCATGGGGGCTCGATACCGACCGAAACGGATCATCCTGGTACGGCACGGCGAGAGCCAGGGCAATGCCGATGACACGATCTACGAGACCGTTCCCGACCACGCGCTACACCTGACCGAACGTGGCCGCGAGCAGGTGCGTGCGGCAGGTGTCCGGCTGAGGGAACTCATTGACGGCGAGTCGCTACGGGTCTGGGCCTCGCCGTACGTACGCACTCGCCAGAGCGCGATGCTGCTGGGCCTCGGCATCACCGACGACGATCTGCGACTCGAACCACGACTACGCGAGCAGGATTGGGCGAACTTCCAAGACCCGGCGCAGATCAAGATGGAGAAGCGAATCCGCAACGAGTACGGGCACTTCTGGTACCGCTTCACGAATGGGGAGTCCGGCTCCGATGTCTATGACCGCGTATCCACTTTTCTGGAGTCACTACACCGCAACTTCGCCGAGCCCGAGATGTCGGAGAACGTCGTCATCGTGACGCACGGACTGACGATGCGCCTGTTCTGCATGCGCTGGTTCCACTGGAGCGTGGAGTACTTCGAATCGATCTCTAATCCGGACAACGGCGAATTCATCGTTCTTGGCCTGCAGGAGGACGATCGCTACAAGCTCAATGCGCCGTTCGAGCAGTGGAACCCGGACGTCGTTCCCACTCCGCGCGAGCGCTCGTCCTGGCACTGAGAGCATGACCTGACTGCATTGACATACCAAGCGATGCCACCGAAAGTTAATATCAATTAGCCATCGAATGAGGGACGTCATCAGTCGCAGCAACAGCGTCCGTCCCTGTGTTGGTTAAGTCACACTAGCCAATTGACGAGGTAGGACTAGCTCATGGACCGCACCATCTATAACGAAGACCACGAGGCCTTCCGCTCGACGATTCGTAGCTTCATCGCCAAGGAGATCACCCCGAACTACCCACAGTGGCAGTCAATGGGCTACGTCCCGCACGACTTTTATAAGAAGCTGGCGGGCACGGGCGCGACTGCGTTCGATATTCCCGAGGAGTACGGCGGCGCCGGCAAGATCAGCTACAAGTACCAGGCCGTGATGACCGAGGAGGCGGCGCGCGCGGCGGTTTCGTTCGGCAACTACGACATCTCGACCGGGATCATCGTGCCGTACCTGCGCAATCTTGCCAACGAAGAACAGCAGAAACGCTGGTTCCCCGGCATCGCCAGCGGCGAGCTGCTGCTCGCGATCGCGATGACCGAGCCGGGCACCGGCTCGGACCTCGCCGGCATCCAAACAACCGCGCGCCTCGACGGAGGCGACTATGTCATCAACGGCGCCAAGACGTTCATCACCGGCAGCTCGCAAGCCGATCTCATCATCGTCGTCGCACGCACCTCTGCTCCCACTGGCGACAACCGCCGCGAGGGCTTGTCCTTGCTGGTGATGGACACGAAGACGACCGGGTTCGAGGTTGGCCGCCGACTCGACAAGATCGGTCTGAAGTCCAGCGATACCTGCGAACTGTCGTTCACGGACGTTCACGTGCCGGCTGAGAACCTTCTCGGCGAGGAGGGTAAAGCGTTCTCGTACCTCGGTAATAACCTCCCTCGGGAACGCCTGACGATCGCGGTGCAGAGTTACGCATTGGCTCGGTCGGCGATTGAACACACTGTCGACTATGTGAAGAACCGGCAAGTCTTCGACAAACCGCTGTCCGGGTTCCAGAACACCAAGTTCGTGCTAGCCGACTGTGCCGCCACGGTCGAGGCAGCCGAAGCGATGGTCGACCGCGCTATCGAGGCGGACGACGCCGGCACACTCACGGCCGTTGATGCTGCTAAAGCCAAGCTGTTCTGTACCGAGATGGCCGGGCGCGTCGCCGACAAGTGCCTGCAATTGCACGGCGGATACGGTTACGTGCTTGAGTACCCCATCGCGAAAATGTACGCCGACACTCGGGTCTCGCGAATCTACGGCGGCACCAGCGAGGTCATGCGCACCATCATCGCGAAGTCGATGAGCCTCTGAGCTCCCATCCTCGAGCACGCGAGCCTCTGAGCCGCCGCGAGTGCGGATGACGCACCACTTCCCAGAGTGCACCCTCCAAAGGGTGCCGACATGAGCGAGGCTGCGGATTTGCCTGTCCGCACGGCGATATTCCAGGCACGCCCGCGCCCGCGCCCGCGGGATCGTAAGGCACAGATCATCGCCGCGGCCGCCGATCTGTTCCGGCAGCACGGCTTTCACCGCGTCACGCTCGCGGACGTCGCTGACGCCGTGGGGATCTCCGCGCCTGCGATCTACCGGCACGTGCGCAACAAGCAAGAGCTATTACTCGCCGCGGTGCGGGACGGCCTCGACAGCCTCGAGGAGGCCGTCCGCGCCGCAGCGAACATCTACGAACTCGTGACCGCATTAGTCGACTTCTCGATGCAGCACACCGGACTCGCAGCGCTCTGGCAGCGCGAGGCGCGCCATCTGCCAGACGCTGAGCGCGCGCAGGCGCGCTCACGACTGACCGGTCTGGTGCGCCAGATAACTGCGTTCATCGGCGACGAGCGCCGCGAACTGTCAGAGGCCGACGCAGAGTTGCTCGCCTGGTCGCTGCTCGGCGTACTAGCGGGCGCCGCCACACGGGAACCCGCTATCCGACAACCGCGCCGCGAAGAGTTGGCGTACGCCATCGCACACGCTGTCCCACAATGCACGCTGCGAACCGAGTCCACAGGCGCCGTAGTCGAGCGGGGGCATCACCAGGCAAATCTCGATACCCGCCGCGAGCAACTGCTCAACGCAGCAATCGAGCTGTTTGACCGGCGCGGCTACGGATCGGTCAGCATGAATGACATCGGAGCGGCGGTGGGCATGGCCGGGCCGAGCGTGTACAAGCACTTCGGCGCGAAGACCGACCTGTTGGTTGCGGCGATGGTGCGCGGGAATGAGCGCCTGCACGCCGGAATCCCACTGATACACGAAACGATCGACCCACAGGAATCACTGCAGATTCTGCTGCGCTCGCACATTGAATTCTCGGTGCGCAACAGCCATCTGATCGGACTGCTGATCAGCGAGCGCGACCAACTCCCAGAGCACGAGCGTGCAGCCACCTATCGGCTCCAGGACGACTACTTACGCGTGTGGGTGCGAGTCGTCGCTCAGGCTATCCCTGGTCACGATCCACGCGAATTGGCCTTGCGGGTCAACGCTGTATTCACTGTCATTAACAACCTGGTGCGCACCGGAAACGCACACCGTCGAGCTGACCTGTCCACGCGGTTGACCGAACTCGCCATAGCGATCCTGGTCGCTGGCACCTGAGAGCCGGGGAACCGCGGCGGCCTGCCGCGCCGACTCAGCCGGGCGTTTCAGGCGAGGCAGGTCAGTGGATTGCCGTCGTTGAACGCGACCATGTCTCCGATCGCTTTTATGGCGTCGATCGGTGCGCCGCGTTGGGCGCCGTCCAGTTCGAGGTACGCGCGGTGCAGGTTGCCGACAATACGTTCGGAATCGGTGAGGTCGGCGAACTTGCCGAGATCTGCCTCGCGAGCGAGTTCGAGCGGCGGGATGCCAGCGGAGTGTCCCTGCACCGAAAGTTCTCGGACGAAGCGTAGATACTCCAAGACCTCATCGATTGTCTCCGGCGTACAGATGTCGCCATGCCCGGGCACGATCACGTCTGCGGGGAATCGTTTCAGCGCGTCGACGACTTCGATTGCGCCGGTCACCGACCCCATCAGGAGAAATGGCGTGCCGCCGTTGAAGAGCAGATCCCCGGTGAACAGAACCCGCCGTTCGGGCAACCACACGATCGAGTCGTTCGTGGTGTGCGCAGGATGCCCAAGGTGACGGACTTCGAGTTTCAGATCATCGACGTACAGGTCTACACCCGTTGTATAGGTGAGAAATGGCGGCGCTGGTTCGATGTCACCCCAATCTGGTCCGCCGTCCGGTCCAACGAAAACCCCGGCACGCTGCAACCGTTGGATGCCTTCCTTGCCATCTTCCACGATGAGCCGGCGCGCCTGCTCGTGAGCGACGATTGTCGCGCCCTCGAACAAGAAGTTCCCGTTGGTGTGGTCGCCATGGTGATGCGTGTTGACGAGGGTCGTCACCGGGGCGGACGTCGTCTTTGCGATCGCGTCGCGGTACGCGGTGGTCCGCGCCACGGTCGAGCTGGAATCGATCGAGATCGTGTGTTTGCGCCCGGCCACGAAGCCCATGTTGTTGATCCACCAACTGCCATCGGGCTGGATATAGGCGAAAACGCCGTCGGAGACCTCCTCGATACGTGGTGGGCCCGGCGTGCGGTGCGCGTGTCCTGAGCTCATCGTTGCCCCCTCGGCGTCGTGCCCCTAGCGTGTCAGAACTGCGCCGCGTCCGCACGCCGCAATCAGATCGCGCGAGCAGAAGGCCGTGTCACGCAGCAACTTCGTGGCGCAACCTGGAGTGCCCACAGCACGAAGTCCGGCGCCAATTACGGCCGGTACGGTCGGCAACCCGGTATCGCCCCAGCTCCTCACCGCGCGAAGACCCCCTCGATCGCTGCGAGCACGTCAGCGGAAAAGTCGGTGCGTCCGGCCTCGGCGTTGGCAGCAACTTGATCGGGCGAGGTCGCTCCCGCGATCACACTGGTCAGCCCAGGTCGGGCCAGCAGCCAGCCGAAGGTCGCCTGCAGCATCGTCACGTCGGCGTCATCACAGATCGCCTGAAACCGCTGCAATTGTGCCCAGTCGACGCTGGCGAGCATTTCCGGTTTGAGTGCAGCGAGCCGGGAGCCCTGCGGCGTCTTACCTTGCGTGTACTTGCCGGTCAGTAACCCGTTGGCCAGCGGGTAGTACGGCAGAAATCCCATACCCGCTGCCGCCAGCGCGGGCAGGACCGATTGTTCCGGATCACGATTCAGCAAGGAGTAATCGTTCTGCCCGGAAACAAACGGGGTTAGTCCGTCGGCCGCCGCCGCGGCGTTCGACTCCTCGATTTCAGCCGCAGTGAAGTTCGTATGCCCGATATGTCGAACCTTGCCCTCGTCGATCAGTTCCTGCAGCGCGCCGAGCGTTTCGGCGATCGGTGTGAGTGGATCAGGCGTGTGGAACTGGTAGAGGTCAACATAGTCGGTGCGCAATCGACGTAACGACGACTCCAGCGCATTACGGATGTAGGTACGCGCGCCCTTCGGGCCCCAGTCCTGCGCGCCGGACGCAATCGCGGCCTGATGTCCCCATTTGGTCGCGATCACGACGTCATCGCGATTGCGTTTGCGGAGCGCCTCGCCGAGCAGCAGCTCGCTGGTCCCGGGCGGCTGACCGTACATCTCGGCAGTGTCGAAGAACGTAACGCCGCTGTTGATCGCGGCGTCCACTACAGCGCGCGTTCCTTCGAAGGACACCGTCGCGGTTCCTGGCCGACCGAAGTTATTGCAGCCAATCCCGACGGCCGTGATCCGCGGTCCGCCTGTACCTAGTTCGCGCTGTGGAAGCTCAGTCATGATCGAAGCCTATTGCGCAGCACGCCGCCCGTCATCGTCCACACACGCGGCCAGCAGATCTCCCCGCCCGTCACACCCGCTCCGGTCGACGACCGGGCGGGGGTGCGAGCGTTGAGAGGGGTTAGGAAGTGCGGCGAGCGCGGACGCTGCCGGCGAGGTCGTCCAGAAGCGCCTCGGTGGCCTCCCACGACATGCAGGCGTCCGTCACCGACTGGCCGTAGGTGAGTCCGGACGGGGCCGGCTTCTGGTTCCCTTCGACGATGAAGCTCTCCAGCATCACCCCGACGATCTCGCGCGAACCGCTCGCGATCTGCTCGCCGACCTCTCGCGCGACCTCCGCCTGGCGGACGTGATCCTTGCGGCTGTTGCCGTGGCTGGCGTCGATGACGACCCGCTCGGGCAGGTTGGCCTTCTGCAGCAGCGCCATCGTGACGGCCACCGAATCAGCGTCGTAGTTCGGCGCGGCACGGCCGCCACGGAGGATCACGTGACCGTCCGGGTTACCGTCGGTCATCACGACTGCACCGCGCCCGTCGGCGTCGACGCCGAGGAAAGTCTGCGCGGCGGAGGCCGCCACGCATGCGTCGACGGCGACCTGGACGTCGCCGTCCGAGCCGTTCTTCAGCCCGATCGGCATCGAGATCCCCGACGCGAGCTGACGATGCACCTGCGATTCGACCGTGCGGGCTCCGATAGCGCCGTACGTCACCGTGTCCGCGATGTACTGCGGCGTGGTGGTCTCGAGGTATTCGCAACCGGCCGGGACCCCAGCGGCGAGTACGTCGAGCAGTACGCGGCGGGCAAGGCGCAGACCGCGCGGAATGTCGTAGCTGCCATCGATCGCAGGATCGTTGATCAGACCCTTCCAGCCCGTCGTGGTGCGCGGCTTCTCGAAGTACACCCGCATCACGATCAGCAGGTCTTCCCCTAGGCGGTCGGAGACCGCGGAGAGCCGGCGGGCGTAGTCAAGTACGGCCTCGGGATCATGCGCCGAACATGGCCCTACGACCACCAAGAGGCGATCGTCTTCTCCGCGCAGCACCTCCTGCGATTCCTTGCGGGAGCGCGCGACCAGTTCGGCGGCGTCGTCGGGCAGCGGCAGTTCTTCGCGGATCTCGCGTGGGGTCGGCAGCGGTTGAATCTGGCGAACCCGAAGATTCTCGGTGTTCTGTCGAAGTGCGGCGTTCATCTGGGGTGTCCCTCTCCTGTACGGCGGATCACCCCACGTCCCGGAGCGCCCGCCTCTTGAATGGCGAAAGGCGCGGACCGTTGCGGTCCACGCCTTAGTCGGCTCCGGTTGCGCGCGTCAGATGCGAGTTGCGCCGGCCGGAGCCGACCCAAAAAACCAATACTGACTCACGGGAAGCATGCAACGAGGATACCCGAAGAACCGATGGCAGCTCTGTGATCTGCGCTGCACCTGCGCGACGAGGGCACGCGGCCTGAGCCACGCGTCCTCGTCGCGCATTGCATTAATCCTCGGTCGTGCTCGTGGGGCGAGAGCCAAGCTCCGCGTCGAGCCGAAGCAGACCGGGCCCGTCGTCATGAATCAACTTGATGCGATCCACGATCTCGGTCACCGTCGCCTCTTCCTCAATCTGCTCGGTCAGGAACCAGTTGAGCAGCGGACGCGAATCGAGGTCGCCGACCTCCTCGGACTGGCGGTAGAGGTCGCGAATCGCCTCCGACACCTTGCGCTCGTGCTCCAGAGCCGCAGTGAAGGCCGCGAGCGGGTTGTCCATCTCCTGGACATTCACGTCGGTCGATCCGATGGTCGGGTGGTTATCCCGGTCCAGAAGGTGATCGATGAACTTGTTCGCGTGGACGATTTCCTCGTCCGCCTGATGGCGCAACCACGCAGCCATTCCGGGCAGGGAGAGGACGTCCATTTCGATGGCCAACTGGCGGTAGACCATCGATGCTTCGAACTCCATCGTGATCTGCTGGCAGAAAGCCTTTTCCAGTGCGTTATCCATCTTCATGTGGACAATCGTATGCCCACAGTGGTCGAAGAATCACCAGTTATCCGGAAGTATTTTGTGCATTGTGACGCCCAGGAAAGGC
The DNA here is from genome assembly GCF_004382795.1 of Cumulibacter soli. NCBI lineage: Bacteria > Bacillati > Actinomycetota > Actinomycetes > Geodermatophilales > Geodermatophilaceae > Cumulibacter > Cumulibacter soli. Next base: position 52,284 of record NZ_SMSG01000009.1, read on the forward strand.
ACGCCTTATACCAGGTCAGGGCTGGTTTCCCTGAGTTTCACTAAGGTGCGGTAAACCTAATTACTGCCGCCTCGGGACGGCGATTCATTCAGGCCAATCCGACCGGACAAGTCACCCCGTTGAAACCGTGATTGCAATAGCCGCCGGGGTTCTTGTGCAGGTACTGCTGGTGATAGTCCTCAGCCAGGTAATACTCACCGGCCGGTTTGATTTCGGTCGTCACCTCGCCGTACCCACGACCGACCAACTCCGCCGAGTACGCCGACCGCACTCGCTGCGCCGTCTCGGCCTGCTGCGGCGAGGTGGTCAGGATGATCGAACGGTACTGCGTACCGACATCGTTACCCTGGCGCCACTTGGTCGTGGGGTCATGGTTTTCGAAGAACGTCTTGAGTAGTTCGTCGTAACCGACTCTCGACGGGTCGTACACCACCCGCACCACCTCAGCGTGCCCGGTGCGACCGGTGCAGGTTTCCTCGTACGTCGGGTATGTGGTGAAGCCACCGGCGTACCCCGCGGACGTCGAGTACACGCCGTCGATCTGCCAAAAGATCCGTTCGACGCCCCAGAAGCACCCCATGCCCAGTACGGCGACCTCGGTGCCGTCCGGCCACGGGCCGTCCAACGGCGTGCCCAGCACTTCGTTCATCGCGGGCACTCGGTACGGGTACCCGTCTCGTCCTGGCAGCGCATCGTGCTCAGCGACCATCACCGGTTCTTGACCCCACATGACCATGCACCCAGCCTACGACCCAATTCGTTTGCTGCCCACCCGCAGCCACGCCTGCCATCCGGCGACGGTCGGGGGCATACTTTCCGTACCTGACCGACGGCCGTAGGAGGCGACGATGGGGCTTCGCGACACGTTGTTGAACCGGGTGATCATCCCGCGCGTACAACGCGCGACCCCAGAAGCCTCGGGCAAAGTCGCGCGAGTCGCGTTCGGTAAAGCGCTGGACGGCATCGGGCCGCTGCGCCCGGCCGCGGTGTACGCCGACGCCCGGCTGCAAAAAGCCAACGGCAACGTGCGCGAGGCAATCGCAGGCATCATCTCCGACCACACCAAACTGGCCGCCGTCGAAGGGTTCGCAACAAACATCGGCGGTCTGGCCAGCAAAGTCGCGACGATCCCCGCAAACGTCGTCGGAATCGCCATCCTGCAGTGCCGCATGGTGGCCGCGATAGCGCACCTACGCGGCTACGATCTGGGCGATGACCGGGTGCGTACTGCGGTATTCGCGACGATCCTCGGTTCGAAGGCGGTGCGCAAACTGCTCGCCGAGGACCGGATACCGTCCCGCCCGCGCGATATCGCCACAGGTCCGCCCATTGACGAGAAGACCGCGAACCAGATCGGTGCCGCGGTGATCGGCGAAATCATCGCTCGGGCTGCAGGCAGGTCGACCGCAAGCTTCATCGGCCGCTCGATTCCTGGGCTCGCGGGCATCATCGGTGGCGCTACGGATGGCTGGACGACCCGTCAGGTAGGCAGGTACGCCTCGAAGGAACACGGGCCGACACTCTGATCCGAATCCGCCACCTGCGCGGGTCACAACTTGGCAACGGCGTTGGGTCTAAACTTGCTGGGCACCGGTCCGAGCACGCGTCGAGGAGTCACGATGCCAAACCTGCTGCGCGCAGCAGCTCGCACGCATCTCGGTCTCGTGCGGGAGAACAACGAAGATAGCTTCTACGTCGGCGACCGCCTGATTCTGGTGGCCGACGGGATGGGCGGTCACGCCGCCGGAGAAGTCGCCTCCACGATTACCAAGGACATGCTCGCCGCGCTCGACCGCGAGCACCCGAGCGACGACATCACCGCCGCGCTCACCCAAGGAATCGACAACGCTACGGCCGAAATCGCTCGCCAGGTCGCTGACAATCCCACCCTGGAGGGCATGGGCACAACGGTCACCGCGGTGATGTTCGGTGATCGTCGCATCGCCGTGGCGAACATCGGCGACTCCCGCGCGTACCTCTACCAGGCTGACAAGCACAAGCTGACGCAGTTGACCAGCGATGACTCGTTCGTCCAACTGATGGTCGACAACGGCGACATCACTCCCGACCAGGCGCAGCACCATCCGTATCGCAATGTCGTGTTGAAGTCCCTGAACGGGCAGGACGTACAGCCGAGGTTCACCACGCTGCGGCGCATCGCCGGCGATCGCTACCTGCTGTGCACAGATGGCCTGACTGATTACGTCGCCCGCGGGGACATCATCACGTCCTTGGACATCGCTGATGTCGATGCAGCAGCCGACCGACTCGTCGAACTCGCGCTGGAGGCGGGAGCCCCGGACAACGTCACGGTGATCCTCATCGACATCCTGACCGCCGACGAGTCCGCGCCCACGACTGATCCGGGGGCCGACACCGTAACCTCCAAAGTCATCGCCGATGAGGAATAAACCGTCGGCCGAATGAGCCCCGGACGCGGCGATGATCTCGATCAGTTCTCCGATATCGCTGCGGTCCCACTGCGAAACAGGCTGAGCCGTACGACGTCCCCGGTGGCCACCTGAGCATCGATCGGCGCCACTGCCTCGAGTTCCTCGCCACCCTCGATCGCCACGATGAGCCGCAACTCGTCGAGCGCAGGGGCCACGGAGCGCACCGATGCCACCAAGGCACCGTCCGCGGCGATACGCAGAGCGTTTGCCCGTAGCGCCAGCGTTTGCTCGCCAAGTCCGAACGCATGTCGCAGCGGGACGCAGTCACCGGATCGAAGGACCCGGGCGTAGCCGAGGAACAACGCCGCAGCTTCATCTACCGGGGCCGACCACACCTCACGGGGCGTGCCCTGCTGAACGAACTTCCCATCGCGCATCAACACCACTCGGTCGGCTATCGCGAATGCTTCGTCATGATCGTGCGTCACCAGCAATGCGGTCGTAGCCGTCTGTTTGAGTACTCGCCGCAAATCATCGGCCAGCCGCCGACGAAGCGAGGCGTCCAGCGACGACAGTGGTTCGTCCAGGAGCAGCAGCCGTGGTTTTGCCGCGAGCGCTCGCGCGAGGGCGACGCGTTGTCGCTGACCACCCGACAGGGTGGACGGCGCCCGCGCGGCGTATCCGGCCAGCCCCACCAACTCCAACAGCTCATCGACGATGGCGGTTGTCTCGGCGCGCGACGCCTTATGCCGCCGTGGACCGTAGCCGACGTTCTGACGTACCGAGAGGTTCTCGAACAACTGCCCATCCTGAAACATCAAGCCGAATCCGCGGCGATGGACTGGGATCGCGCTTTGATCGACCCCGTCGTACGTCACGGTGCCGCCATCGAGAGGCTCAAGACCGACGATCGCGCGCAGTAAGCTCGACTTGCCGCAGCCCGAGGGACCGAGGATTGCGACGATTTCTTCCGCGTCGACCTGCAAGCGCACCCCCTCGACAGCCACGGTGCGCTCGAACCGCACACGGACGCCGTCAAGTTCCAGTGCCGTCGCGTTGCTTTCTGTCGAGTTGCTGTCTACCGGCACGGTCTCTTCATCCATCGGCACGACCTCCATCAGAACGTCCCCACCGTCGATACCCGCAGCCGCTCCACCAAGCCCATGATCACCACAGTCACCACCGTCAGCACGACCGAGGCCGCCATCGCCATTCCGAAACTCTCGGCGTCCGGCCGCGATATGAGCCGAAAGATCACCACCGGCAGCGTCGGATTATCGCTGCGCGCCAAGAACGCCGTGGCGCCGAACTCCCCCATCGACACCGCCATCGCAAAGCCGGCAGCAGCCAGCAGTGGCCGCCAAATGACCGCGACGTCGACCGTCATCAAGGCCCGATAGTACGGCGCCCCCAGCATCATCGCGGCTTGCCGCAGTCGGTCGTCGATCTGCTGCAACGCCGGAGTGAGCGTCCGCACGACCAGCGGCAGAGCGACGGTGGCCTGCGCGATCGGGATCAGCACCGACGAGGTGCGAAGGTCCAGCGGGGGGTTATTCAGCGTGATGTAGAAGCCGTAGCCGACGGTCACCGACGAGACACCCAACGGCAACATGAACACCGCGTCGAAGACCTTGGTCGCGCGACGACCCCCGCGGGTTGCGCTGGCGCGCGACAGCACGAAGGCGACCAGAACGCCCAGTAGGACAGCGATCACGGTCGCGTTCGCTGCAATGATCAACGAGGCGCGTAGCGCCTGCGTCACCGGAGCCAACAGTGCCGGATTCGAGTCCTCGTCGGCGAGCGCTACGTAGTTCTGCAGCGTCCACTGCCCGCCGCGCTGCAACGAGCGCACCACCAGCGCGAGAATCGGCGTGAGAAGGAATGCCAGGACAATGACCAGCACCGTGAGCACGGGCCATTCGCTCCTTCGCGGGCGTCGCCGTACGACACGCACGGTCGGGTTTGGCGCGACGCCGCGACGCCAGCGGCCAATGAACGCGAGTAGACCGAGCACAACGACCAGTTGAAGCACGGACAGTACCGCGGCGGTCTTCAGATCAAGGAAGTGCGCGGTCTGCAGGTATATCTCGGTTTCGATCGTGCCGTACTGCAACCCACCCATGGTGAGTACGACGCCGAACGCGGTCGAGCAGAACAGGAACACCACCGATGCCGACGAAACGATCGCCGGACGTAGCGCCGGAAGTGTGATGGTCCGGAACACGGTCATCGGTGAGGCGCCGAGAGCGGCCGCTGATTCCTCGGCGCGTGAATCCAGTCCCTGCCAGCTGGATCCGACGGTGCGCGCCACAAGGGAGATATTGAAGAAGATCAGCCCGAGGATGATCGCGATCCAGGTGCCGTCCAGGCCGAGGAATCCGAGCGGACCGGCTTCGTTGAGCAGGCTGCGGAACGCGACGCCGACCACAACGGTGGGTAGCACGAACGGCATCGCGACGATCGCGCGCAACAGGCCGCTTCCCGGCAACCGTAGGCGATACAGGCAGTACGCCACAGGCACGCCGAGCAGAACCGACAGCACCGAGGCCACCGCCGCCTGCGCGACGGTCAGCCAGATCAGCCGCAGTATTCGCGGGCTGCTGAGCGTGTCACCGAAAGCCGACAGGTCGAGCGCACCGTCAGTGAAGAACCCGCGTTGCAGCATGCCGCCGATCGGCAGCAGGAAGAAGACTGCGAGGAAGGCGATCGGGATCGCCGCGATCGCCACCAGCACCCACGTCGGGACGCCGACCTTCGCGCGGCTCGGTGTACCGCGGGACTGCTTCGCGCTAACCTGCGGTGACGTCGGCCCACTCCTTGAGCCAGGTATCCCGATTCGCCTCGATCTCCTTCGGATCGACACTCAGCGGATCGGTGGCCAGTGGCGCGTGCTCCGCCCACAACTCAGGCAGCGCCGCACCGCTCGCGGGATACATGAACATGGTGTCGGGGATCGACTCCTGGAACGGCGTATCGGCCAGGAAGTCAATGAATGCTTCAGCGCCCTCGGCGTTGTCAGTGCCGGCAATCACACCGGCGTACTCGATCTGCCGGAAGCAGGTGTTCAACACAGCCGAGGTCGTCGGCTCACTCTCCCCCTCGGGGATGGTGAAGGGTGGCGAAGACGCGTACGACAGCACGATCGGGCGCGCACCCTTACCTTCGCCGCCGGAGAAGTCGACCGAGTAGGCGTCGCTCCATCCGCTCGTGAGTTTCGCGCCGTTATCCATCAGTTTCGTCCAGTAGTCTTGCCAACCGTCCTCGCCGTACTGCGCGATGGTGGCCAGCAAGAATGCCAACCCTGGCGAGGATGTCGACGCGGCGGGAGTGACGAACAAGTCCTTGTACTTCGGATCGATCAAATCGTCCAGTGACGTCGGTGGATCTATGTCATGTTCGGCAAACCAGGCATCGTCGACGTTCAAGCAGACGTCACCGTAGTCGATCGCGGTGAGCTGGTCCTCGGCGCCGGGTAGCGCGAGTTCCTTAGCCTCGTCGGTGGCGGTGCTCGCCACGTAGGGCTCAATCACGTTCGCGTTGACGACCCTCATCCCATATGTGTTGTCGATGCCGTAGATCACGTCGGCGGTAGGCGAATCCGCGGTGAGGATGAGTTTGTTAGCTACCTCCCCAGCGTCGCCGGCGGTCTGCACCTTCACGGTGTATCCGGATTCTTCCTCGAACTGCTCGATCAGCTCATCCGGTGCGCCCCACGAATCGTGGCTCATCACGGTGATGGTTTTCGAGTCATCATCGCCGGCCCCTGAATCCACACCGCATGCGGTAAGGCTGGCGGCGCCAGCAATAACCACCAAGCCGGCGACTGCTGCGCGTTGCTTCGACATATGTTCCCTCCGTCAACAGCGAGGGAGCCGGACTGAAGCCACGGGGGCATCGATTCCGACTGAGTCCCGACTTCCTCCACCGGTCCTAACCGGGTCAGGTTCGAGGGTCTGCGGTCCGTCCGCACTCTCAGCGCCCTGCGGCGCTCCCCTGTCGTATGCGCCCACCAATATAGCCCGAGCGCCCGGCGACCGTGTCGTCGCCGGGCGCTCGAGGGTTACCGGCTGCTACTCAACCAACAGATAACCGGTTCCGGCCCAACCGAGGCTCAGCGAGTACGCACCTTCGGCTTCGATCGTCCAGATCGCCGAGTCGCCGGAGCCGATGATGTCCTTGGACGAGATCGTGTAACCGGCGTCTTCGAGCGCGGCCACCCACTCGTCGTACGCCGCGGCCGGATCGTCCGCTTCGAACAGGCCGGAACAGGTCGAACCGGAGCAGTATGTCGCGCTGCTGATAGTCACGCTGGCAGGTACTGGGACTTCCTCGGGTAGCGAGTCCATGCCTGAGTCATCGGAGCCACCGCTCCCGCCGGTATCGCCGCCATCACCGGCGCCACCGTCGTTGGAGCCGCCATCCGTGCCCGCGTCGGCACCGGAGTCTGCACCATCGCCGGATCCGTCCTGCGCATCTTCCTCTGCCTGGTCCCCCTCGGACTGTGCCGGTTGAGACTGTTCGGAGCCACCACCGCCGGCGCTCTTATCATCGTCGCCGCTATTGACCAGCAGAAGCACGGCCACGACCGCGCCGACCACGATGATCGCGATGCCGACGATCCACGGCAACGTGTTGTTATTGCGCGGAGGTTCTTCCCATCCGGGACCCGCCGGCGAGGATCCGCCGGTCATCGTCGCGGCCGAGAGTGACGCGTCGTACGCCGCCGGCATTTGTTCGGTCTGGTAGCCCGACTGCTGATAGTCCTGGTTCTGCGCGGCGTACGTGTCGTATTGCTGCTGGTACGGATCGGTCTGCGGAGCCTGGTACGGATCCTGCTGGTGGGAATCCTGCGGATGTCCACCCGCCTGCGCGCCGTCCCATCCACCCTGAGGCTGATTCCACCCCTGCGGGGTGCCGCCCGTGCCGTATGGGTCGTGGTTCGGACGGCCGCCGGGACCTTGCGGGGGCATGGACATCGTGTTTCAGCCTCAGTTCATAGTCATCGTGAGTAGTCGCACGGCAGCTCTCCGACTCTCAGTCCGTCGGCTCCGCCACCTCGCGGTCTTCATGCGACAGACTAGAGGGCATGACGGTTCCCCAGGAACACCCGCTATCGGAGTTCATCGCGAACTTGCCGAAGGCCGAGCTACACGTACATCACGTCGGCTCGGCGTCCCCGGAGGTTGTCGCTGAACTGGCCGCGCGGCATCCGGACGCAGTCGTGCCAACCGACCCTCAGGCCCTGGCGAAATACTTCACCTTCACCGACTTCGCCCATTTCATCGAGTTGTACCTCTCAGTGGTCGATCTCATACGCACTCCAGAGGACATTCGCTCGCTGACCTACGGCGTCGCTCAGTCGTTGGCGGCGCAGCAGGTGCGGTATGCGGAGTTGACCTGTACTCCAGAGACATCGGTGATCCGCGGGATCGCGCCCGAGGCGTACGTCGAGGCAATCGAGGACGCTCGGGTTGCCGCACACCGAGATTTCGGGCTGGAACTGCAGTGGATCTTCGACATCGCTGGTGAGAACGGGATTCCCGGAGCCGACACGACCCTGGCGGTCGCACTCGATCACGGTCCGTCCTCGCTCGTCGGCTTCGGTCTCGGCGGTCCCGAGATCGGCGTACCGCGGCCGCAGTTCAAACCGCACTTCGACGCCGCACGTTCGGCCGGGCTTCGCTCCGTCCCCCACGCTGGTGAGTCAACCGGGCCGCAGACGATGCTGGACGCGATCGAGCATCTGGGCGCCGAACGGATCGGTCACGGTATCGCAGCCGCCACAGATCCGGCCTTGATGCAGTTGCTCGCCGAGCGGGAGATCACCCTCGAGGTATGCCCCACCTCGAATGTGGCCACCCGCTGCGTCGACTCGCTAGCCGCGCATCCGTTACCGACACTCGTGGCCGCGGGCGTGCCGGTGACGATAAATAGCGACGACCCGCCGATGTTCGGTACGACGCTGAACCGCGAGTACGAGATTGCCGCTGACTTGCTCGGCCTGGATCGCGCCGGGGTGACCGAGTTGGCGCGATCGGCGGTGCGGCGCTCGTTCGCGCCCGAGGCCACGAAGACGCGCCTGCTGGCAGAAATCGATGCGTATGCCGCGAAGGTCTGATCGGTGATGAGCGAGCCTGAAGCACGCCGCACGCGATCGACCGACGCCTCCAGGTCCACTGCCGGGTCCGCGTCCGGTTCCAAGGCCGGGTCCACGTCCGCAGGGCGATCCACCGGTTCCGCACGATCGACGCGTTCGGCCGGTTCACGATCGACGAGTCCGCGTTCGACTAATTCGCGTTCGACTAGTTCACGCTCGACGAGCGCTCGATCGACGGGTTCGTCACGCTCGAGTCGCCCGTCGCGTTCCACCAACGCCTCGCGGTCGACCAACGCGGCTCAGTTCGGCGTGGCCGCCGCCGAATCGACTGTCGCGCCACCACGGCCCAGGACTTCCAGTCGTCCCGCGTCCAACCGCACCTCGACTCGACGTACGACGACGCGCGGACCGGGGTCGCGACCTACTACGCGGGCATCGAGGCGGCTCAGTGCGCACGAAGAGATGATGCGCCGCCGCCAGCGCACCCTAGCGATTGTCGGTGCCGTACTGGTCCTGGCTATGTTCTGGTTCTTCTCTGGCGGCGACGACAAGCCGGACACGCACACCAAAGCACCGCCGACGGTTCCCGAGCAGTTCCTGGAGTACGCGGCGGTTCCCGCGCAGGAAGGTATGCAGGAACACGGAGTCCCGGCGTCGGTGTCGCTCGCCCAAGCAATCGTCGAGTCGGATTGGGGCCGCTCGGAGTTGACCCAGACCGGACGCAATTACTTCGGGATCAAGTGCGATGGCGATTCGCCGTACGCCAGTGGCTGTGTCGGTCGGCCGACGCAGGAGTGCGACGAGGCAGGACTGTGCAGTGAGGTGGTGGGGCAGTTCCGGACCTATGACAGCGCTGAGGACTCGTTCCGCGATCACGGCCACTTCCTGACCGTGAACCCGCGTTACGCGGCGGCATTTCAGTACGTCGACAATCCCGACCAGTTCGCCATCGAGGTCGCGAAGGCCGGATACGCCACAGATCCGACGTACGCCGACAAGCTGATCGAACTGATGAAGCAGTACGACCTCTACCAGTACGACACGCTCTGATCGATCAGCGGCTCTTGCCGCGCTCAACAGTAAACAGCAGCACCGCCGGCGATCACAGGATCGCCGGCGGTGCGGCCTCACTACTGGGTGTTAGCGCGCCTCGTCGATCCATTCGGTGTAGAACTCCGGCATCTGCGACGCGCGGGAGGTGAAGTTCGGATCGCGCTTCTCCAGGAACGCCGCGACGCCTTCCTTACCGTCGCCGATGCTGGTGTAAAACATAGCCAGCGAGTCGACGCGGTGCGCATCTGCGGGGTGCGGCAGGACGCCGTTACGGCGCACCATCTGCTTGGCCAACGCAACACCGACGGCCGAGCGACCGCGGGTCCATGCGTTGGCGATCTCAACAGCGCGAGCGAGCAGTTCGTCTTCCGCAACGACCTCGTCCACCAGATTGATCGCCGCAGCGCCCGCAGCATCGAGGATGTCGGCGCGCAGCACCAGATCAATCGCATTCGGCAGCCCGACCAGACGCTCCAGGTACCAGGTGGACGTCGCCTCCGGCACGATGCCGAGACGTCCGAAGACGAGTCCGACCCGAGCGCGGGTCGACGCGACGCGGCGGTCCATCGCCAGAGTCATCGTCGCTCCGATGCCCACGGCCGCACCGTTGATAGCAGCAATAACCGGTTTGCGGCAGTCATGGATCGCCATAGTCACCTCGCCGCCGGTGTCGCGCACCTTCTCGATCTCCGGATTGTCCAGGTCGTCCATGTCGGACAGACCCGGCGTGCGTGATTCGTCCAGGCCGAACACGTTTCCGTCGCTGCTGAGGTCCATGCCCGCGCAGAACGCCCGGCCGGCGCCGGTGACGATCACGGCGCGGACATCATCGTTGTCGTTGACCTCACGGAAGGAGCGCTCCAGTTCCTCGGCCATGGTGACGGTGAACGAGTTCAGCTGATCGGGGCGATTCAGCGTGATCGTGAGGATACCGTCGTCGATGCTGTGGGAGAGAGTTTCGTACATAGTGGCTCCTGCGTGCTGTCGGGTTTGCCCACCCAGGGTACGAGAGCGCCCTGCGCCGCACGCGAGCACGCGTCTCATCGGCGCATCGTCATGCTCCGCGTGTTGAGAGTTCGGGAACGAACGTCGTACGGCGCCACTTGCGGACCACACGTTGAAGCATTCGCCGCGAATTTTCGGCTCACCGCCGCGAGGCACTAGGCTCAGCCACCGGTCCCGTTGATAATGGACTGTATTAATTAGCAGATCGATACGAAGGGAACCACATGAGCGAACAACGACATCCGACACCGGCGAGCGCAACGACCGCCGCGATAAACCGAGACGCTGTGCGCGCGTTACCGTTCGACTCGGATCCCGCCCAGGACGACGTACTGCGTGGTTTCATCACCGCTCCGGACACAGTGCGAGTGCAACGCGAGGACGGCGGCACCACCTGGTCGCTAGAGCCGTACGACTTCCTCGACGGTGAGTGCCCGGACGAGGTCCATCCCAGTCTCTGGCGGATCTCGCAACTCAACCGAACGCCTGGGCTGTTCGAAGTCTGCGAAGGTATCTACCAGGTTCGCGGCTACGACATCTCGAACATGTCGATCCTCAGCACGGATAACGGATACCTCATTGTTGACCCGTTGACGACGGTGGAGAGCGCGGCAGCCGCCACTCGGTTAGCACTCGACGAGCTCGGCGAACGCCCGCTGCGCGGCATCATTTTCACGCACAGCCACGTGGATCATTTCGGCGGCGTACGAGGCGTACTCGATGTTTTCGGAATCGAGGACCCCGCCACTGTCACCGTCATCGCTCCGGCGGAATTCATGGCCGAGACGGTCAGCGAGAACGTATACGCCGGGAACGCTATGTTGCGCCGCGCCATGTATATGTTCGGTCCGCTCCTACCGCGTGGCACCCGCGGGCAGGTCAGTGCGGGCCTCGGGGTGACGTCGGCGGGCGGCACCACGTCGTTGCTGGCGCCGACGCACACGATCGCCACGAGCGGTACCTCGTTGACGATCGACGGCCTCGAGTTGGTGTTCCAATACACCCCGCACACCGAGGCGCCCGCGGAGCTCATTTTTCACGTTCCGTCGCGACGGGCGCTGTGTATGGCCGAGATCGTCAGCCATGTGATGCACAACCTGTACACCCTGCGTGGAGCTCAGGTGCGCGACGCGCTCGGGTGGAGCAAATGCCTATATGAGGCGATTGATCGCTTCAGCGCCGAGAGTGACGTGATGTTCATTAGTCACCACTGGCCGGTGTGGGGACAGCAGCGCGTCGCCGAATTCATCCAGCAGCAGGCCGATATGTACAAGTATCTGCATGATCAAACTCTGCGTCTGGCGAACCACGGCCACGGCCCTGAGGAGATCGCCGAACGTCTCGAACTACCCGACTCACTGAGCCAGTTTTGGCCCAATCGGGGGCTTTACGGTTCGGTCAACCACAACAGTCGGGCGGTGTATCAGCGCTATCTCGGCTGGTTCGACGGACATCCGTCAAGCCTGAACCGGCATACCCCCACCGAGCTCGGCAAACGCTATGTAGCGGCGGTCGGTGGGCCTGACGCTCTCATGGCGCAGGCACAGCAGGCGTTCGACGATGCCGACTACCGGTGGGCCTGCGAGTTGCTGCGCCACCTGCTTGCCGCTGACCCCACACACGCTGAGGGGGCGGCGCTGCAGGCGGAGAGCTTCGACCAGCTGGGTTATCAGTCGGAGTCCGGTCCGTGGCGCAATATCTATCTCAGCGGAGCGCAGGAACTACGAACCGGTGTGCCCGGGGTACGACGTGGCCGCAAGCGAGCGCTGGATGAAGTACGCGCGGCGATGCCGGTGGAGATGATCCTGGACTACCTGGGAATTCGGCTCAACGGGCCGCGCGCCGACGGCAAGAACATCGAACTGCGGCTGCACATCACCGACGACGCTCGAAACTACGTCCTCCACCTGCGCAATAGCGTGTTGAGTTTCGTTGCCGACCGCTCATCGACCGCGCCGCAGGTGACAGTCTCTCGCCTCGGATTGCTGCGCATCGTCGACGGGGTGAGCGATGCGGACGACGAACTCGACGAAACAACCGATCGCCAGGCACGCGATGCCCTCGCCGAGATTCTCGATGTGCTGGACGAGTTCGACAACAGGTTCCCCATCGTCACCGACCGCGCAGGCTTACAAGCCTGACAGAGCAGGATTCGAACTACGTCAGCTTGACCGCCCACCGCAGGGTGCGCATGTCTACCGCGGGGGCACTCAGTGCCCCCGCGGCGACCGCGATCGAGTCGGCGACGAACTGTTGGTGACTGAGCATCGGCGTACGGCCGGCATCGATTTGGGTCGCGCGGTCCGCCCATGCGCCCATCTGGGACGCGACAACGCGCGCGATCCGCTGGCGTCGTACGGCGACCGGGACATCGTGGAGTTCCGCCTCGAATGCCCGCCACATTTCGGCCAGCGACTCCCGGCCCTCGCCGTCGGCGCTCAGGATGGTGTGAAACCCGTACTTGATGATCACCTGGCTGACGACACGGACACCATCTCGGTGCTCACGGGTGTCCATCATCGCGGCGATCGGCAACACCATGCAGGCCGAAAGATCGGTGAGCGTGACCTCCGGCCGTGCTAGCGCACTGGCGAGCATGCGTTCGCGTAGTTCGTCCACGCGGGCCTGGTGCCGACGAGCGACGGCATCGATCAGGCCAAAGCGAGAACCGAAGTGATAGTGCACGGCCGAAGCATTGCGTTGTTCGGCGGTCTCCACGATCACCTGCAGCGGTACCGCGTCGATCCCCTGCTCGGCCATTAAGCGTAGGGCGGCGTCGAGCAGACGCTCGCGTCCGCTCACGAAACGCGGCCAACCGGGATGGCTATCAGATGCACCTCGCCAAGGTATCGCACACCTGAACTCCTGTGGCGTCGCGCGGCGCCCCGTTTTGACGACAATGCTCACCGTCGCTGGCAGTCCGTTGCGACGGTGCTGCGCATCCGATCGCACCGACGTCTTAAAACACGCTCGAGATGTGCTCCATCATCAACGGGGCAGCGAACGCGAGCAGGTTCTCCAGCGGGGTGCTGCCGGGACGGTCCCGGATCAACACGCTCATGACGCGTTCGCGCTGAATCGGCCACAACGCATCTACCGCTCGGTTCGCGATCCATTGACTCAGAGTCTGAAACGGCCGGTTCCGCGAGTACTCCATGATCACGTTGCCGGAGTCCCATTTGCCGTACTTGACGATCGTGGCTAACGCCGCGCCACCTGGATCCGATAACGCGATCGAACGCGCCCGCATATCGGATGCGGCCATCCGGCCCAAGGGACGGCCATCGGGCCCGGTAATGCTGAAGGTGCCGATTTTGCTGAACGCCTTGTCCTGCGCGACGGAGGCAATTCGGAACCCACGAGGATCATCGAGGTGGGTGGGCGGCTTGAGCGGTTTGAGGGTGCGGATCGTCGTACCGATCGATGTCCCGTCGGCCGCAGTGATCTCGATCAGGGTACCGATCATCGCGCCGCTGGCCTGGTCGGTGCTCGGGGCGTCGAAAGTACCGGGCTTCGCCTTTTCGACGATGGTGCCGGAGGCGACCAGTAGCCCGGACGGCGTCCACCACTCGACGGCGTCATCTCGTTCGGCCGAGCGGGCCAGGATCAGCATCGGCTCGCCGAACGGCGTCCCATCCCCGCTCGGCGCGGGATAGATGCCGAGTTCGGCGAGCACCGCCTGCAGTTCCGCCGGGTTGGTCTGGATTCGCCCGCCGGCCGGGTGTCCGGGCCCCGGCCCGGGCTGAGGCGTAGAGGGCGCGGCGCCCTGCGGGTCGGGGCCTGGGCCCGCAGGCTGCTGCATGGGACCTGAGTTGGCAGACTGGTGCTGCATGGGTCCAGCGCTCGCGGGCGGGTGCTGCGCAGACTGAGCGGCCGGCGGGCTGGGCGTCAGCGGGTCGACGCCTTGTCCCGCCGGACCAGTGACGTAATCAGTCCAGAACTCGCCTTCCCAGTAGCGATACGGAAAGCGCCCCGCAGGGTCGACGTACCAGCCTGCTGCAACCATGCCCGCATGGTAAACCGTCATGGTCGCTCGCCGACGGCAATTTCAGCCGGACGGTGAGACGATCACACGGCTACTTCATCACGAGCGCTCGATCCGGGAGTCCTAGGATCCAGGCAACAGATCCCGATATGCCTGTTTCGACCGATCAGCGAGCATCTCCAACACCGGCCGCCCTTGGCGCGCCGCCTCAGATTCGGACGCAGCCCAGGTGTAGACACCCTTCGTCATCGTCGACGTCGCGCGCGTGCTGAGTTCAGTGAAGATCTCGGCTCGCGCGTCTAGCACGTCCGGGTTCTGCGGGTCGGCGTCCGCCGCAATCTGGATCAAGCGCGCGGCCAGTCGCTCATCACCGTCGGTGAGCTCACGCCTGGCGCGCTCGATGAGTTTCGCCGTACCGCCCGACAGGTCGACAATTGCCGCTCCGAACGAGTCTCGGCGTACCGGCTTGAGATTCGACGGATCGCCGTCGTACCAGCCGCCGTACAGGCGCCAAGCGTTACGTACTACGAACTCGGGCTCGTCGTACGTCGGACGCAGGTAACGTTTCTCAGTGAACTTCGCTGGCAACTCAAAACCATGCAGCACCTCATCGAGCGTCGCGCCACGGTTCAACCCGTCGACGGCGACACCTTCGAGAAACTCTAGGTACTCTGCCGATACGGTCAACGCTTCGTGCACCCGGTCGACGCCGGAGATCGGCAATCCGTGACCAGGCAACAGCAGTTCAGCACCGTACGACGCTATTTCGCGCAACTTGTGAGCCCAATCCAGCGCGTAACGCTGAACCTTTTGTGGGTTGCCGGCGTTCGGGCTGGTCCAGATGAAGAAGTCGCCCGTGCACACGATGCCGAGATCGGGAAACCAGCCGACCGTGCAGTCATCGGTTTCGCCACGGCCGTGCGACATGTCGACCCGCAGTTCACCCTGAGTGAGCGTCATTGCCGAGCTATAAGTGAGATCGGGGTACCGATAGACCGTCGGCCAGGTGAGCCCCGGTGCCTGGAACTGGCGTTGGTTGATCACCGTGTTGTATCCGGCGGTGCGGGTGTAACGATCGAAGCGGTCGACGACGTTCTCATGGGCGATCACCGTCGGGCGCGCGCCCGGCTCTTCGTCAAAGCGCGCCGTACCCCAGATGTGGTCGATATGTCCGTGGGTATAGACCGCGTTGCGCAGCGGCGCGTCCGACAATTCCCGCACGGCGGTATGTAGCTTCGTCGCGGTGGCGGCGGAGCCCGTGTCGAACATCAACAACCCGTCGTCGGTCTCGAAAATATACACATTGCCCATCGCCGGAAACATCCACACGCCATCACCGACCGCATGCAGTCCCTGCTTACGTAGTCCGCCAGATGCGTATGGCTTCATATCGGCCTTGCCGAGCCAGTATTCGTCGGCGTACTGCAGAATGTCGAAGGCCACGGCGACCATCACCTTTCCAATGCGTGCAAATTCATGGGTTTCATTAATGCTGACAGACCGTCGCCCACATCACAACCCCACGTGCCGTGGATCGTCGCCATACAAAAGAACTGCGGGGCAACGAGTAACGCTCCTGGGTAGTTAGCGTTGCTCGTTGCCCCGCAGAACGTTGCCGCAGGTACAGGCTTTGGGTTTACGAAGCGGTGAAGTTGGCTTCGCGGCGAGCGAGGTTTGCGGCCACGCCTTCGGCGCAGTCCGCGGTGTCCCACTGCCAGGTCTGCTCCGACAGTTCACGCTCCAGCACCGACTTCACCTCGGCAGCGAGGTCACCACGCAACGTCTCTCGGATCGAGGTGACGGCCAGTGGCGCATTCGCGGCGATCGTGCGGGCGAACTCCAGAGCGCCGGAGAACGGGTCCTCGTCCACCAGGCGATCGACGAGGCCCAACGCAAGGGCCTCCTCACCCTTGACCGCACGCGCGGTCAGTAGCATCTCGGCGGCCTTCTGCTCACCGATCAGCCGCGGCAGGGTCACGCTGAGACCGAAGCCCTGGTGGAAGCCGAGTTTCGCGAAGTTGGCATGCAGCCGCGAGGACGGCGTGGCAACGCGGAAGTCCGCGACCAACGCCAAGCCAAGTCCACCGCCGACCGCGGCACCCTGCACGGCAGCGACGATCGGCGTCTTGATGTCGAAGAGTTTTGCGGCGTTGCGGTACAACTCACCCGAGGTCTTGGCGCGCTCGGCGCCCAGGCCACCCTCGCCGAAGTTCGCGCCGGCGCAGAAGTTCTTACCCTCCGAGCACAGCACAATCGCGCGGGTGTCCTTGTCGGCGTCCGCCTGACGTCCGGCCTCGGCCAGCTCGCCGATCATGTCATTGTCGAAAAAGTTGTTGGGTCCGCGCTGCACGCGGCAGATCGCTACATATCCGTCTTTGGTGACTTCCAGGTCGCCCATGCGACATGATCCTTTCAATATGGATCTGCGGTGGTTTCGCGCACGATAACCAGCGATTACCGTGCGCGAATCCACCGCAGATCAGAAGTTACGAGAGTGCTTCGGACCCCGCGACGACGACGTCGTGCATGGAACCGTGTTCCGCGACGGTCTTGCCGAGATCCTCAGCGAGCTCTTTTTCCAGTCCGAACTCGCCACGCCACGCGTACAGCCGACGGGTCAACTGCTGCAGGCGGTACTCCTGCGTCATGCCGATCGCGCCGTGCGCCTGGTGCGCCGCGCGGGCAGCGGTAGTCGCATTGCGGTCGCTGACCTGCTTGAGCGCCTTGATCTCGAACGCGGCCGGACCGCTCAGCGCGGCAAGCCCTGCTCGCTCCACGCTCAACGAGGACATCGTGGCCATCTGCGCCAGGGTGACGATGTGCTGCGCGACGGCCTGGAACCTGCCCACCGGCTGCCCGAACTGGATTCGCTCGTTGGTGTACTCGCGCGTCAGCTCGGCGATCGCCTCCATCGCACCGGCCAGCTGCGCCGAGCGTGCCAACGCGCCGTCCAGCAGCAGGTCGCGTGACGAGTCGCCGACCACAGTGCCGTTGATCTTCACGTCGTCGCTCGGCATTCCGGATGCATCGACGCCGGAACGGGTGACCTCAACCGGCGCGGTGAACGCCTTGCCGTCCACGATCCCCACGAGTACAGCGGCGCCGCGTGCCCATGGCACGTGCTTCGCTTCCCCGCTCACCGCATCACCGGACAACGTCAAATCCGCAGTCGGCGGGACGACAGCCAGTGCGCCGTCCGGAATCTCCGCCCCTGCGTCTGCCAGGACAGCAGCGGCCAGCATCGTCTCAGCGATCGGGAGCGGTGCCGCGAACTCGCCTGCGGCGTGCAGGATCGCCAGCGCATCGAGAATCGTGCCGCCAGAGCCGCCCGCCTCCTCATCCACACCCACCAGGTGCAGGCCCATTTCGGCAACTTCGCGCCACAGTTTCTCCGGCGCCGCGCCGTCCTGCTCGGCCTGCGTCACGACCTCATGGGTGCAACGCTGGCTAAAGAGGTCCCGGACGGTTGAGACCAGATCTGCATCGGCTCGGGTGGTCATCGTTTGTTCAGTCCCTTCGCAGCGACGGAGCGCAGAATTTCGTTGGTACCGCCGCGGATCGACCAGGACGGCGAGACCAGGATCGCGCGAGCCAGCAACGACTCATAAGGATCATCGGAGTGCAGGTCCGGCGTACGGCCGAAGTGGCGCGCGACGGTGTCGACGCTCTCCTGCTCGAACCGGGTAGCCATCTCCTTGACCAGCGCGGCCTCAGTGACCGGCGATTTACCTTCGTCGACCATCCGCGCGATCGACAATGAGAGACCGCGGAACGCCCAGTTGCGGGCGGTGATGGCGCCGAGATCGGCCTCGGCTGCACGGTCGCCCACAGCCGCGCGCGAGCGCACCCAGTTCTCCAGAATCGGCGCGATCGACATCCACCGATCGACGCCGCCGCGCTCGAGCACGAGCTCAGCGGTGTTCTGGCCCCAACCGCCGCCGACCTCACCCATCCGGGCAGTGTCAGGCAGGTACATGTCGTCGAAATGCATCTCGCAGAAATGGCGAGTGCCGTCGATAAACGGGATCTTGTTGATCGTCAGGCCTTCGGTGTGGCGCGGCACGATGAACTGCGTCAGACCGGTGTGCTTCTCTTCCGAAGTGCGGAACAGCGCGAGGATGTGCGTGGCCTCGTACGCGCCGGACGTCCAGATCTTCGCACCGTTCACCCGCCAACCATCGCCCTCGCGGACGGCGCGGGTGCGCAGCGATGCGAGGTCGGAGCCGGAGTCCGGCTCACTCATGCCGATCGCGAACGACAACTCCCCACGAGCAATCGCCGGCAGGATCTCCCGCTTCTGCTCTTCGGTGCCGTGCTTAGCGATGCTTGGGCCGCTCTGGCGATCACCCACCCAGTGGAATCCCACCGGTGCGCCGATAGCCAGCATCTCCTCGACAACGATCAGCCGCTCGACGGCACTGCGTCCGTGCCCGCCGTACTCGACCGGCAGCGCCATGCCAAGCCAGCCTTGCGCGCCCAAGTCGCGCGAGAACTCCGGGTCGATCTCGCCGGACATGCCTAGCCCGAGCGGGTAGCTTCCGGCGGGCAGGCGGTCACGCAGCCAACTGCGCACCTTCTGCTGTAGTTCGAGCTCCTCATCGGTGAGCTCCGTGGCTTCGAGCCTCATTAGTTACCTCCCAGCTTGCTCTAAAACCTACGCTGCCGACGTTCGGCGTCGAACACCTGGCGCGCTATCAGCGACCCTCAGCGGCACGGCCCCGAACCGTAGGATAAGTGGACGTCGACCTCGAGACAGGTGCAATCCATTGATAAGCGACATCGCCGCCACCTGCGGACGGAATGGCGAATGACCATCGATCGCCCGCAACACCCGTTCGTGCTTGATGCGACCAGTCGGCTGAGCCCGCAGATCGCGATATGGCTCCGCGATCAGATCATCGCCGGACGATTCGAGCCGCACGAGAAGCTCAAACCCGAACACATTGCCGAGGCGTGTGGGGCCAGTGCGACGCCGGTCCGCGAGGCCTTGATGTCACTGCACGGCGAAGGGCTGGTGTCGTTCGCGCCCGGTCGCGGCTTCACCGTCCGACCGCTGACTCAACAAGACATCGAAGACTTGCTCTCGGCACACGCGCACTTCGCGGCGATCCTCGCCGAGCGGGCCACCATGGCGCTGCGCGAGACCGAGGTCGAGCGCCTGCGGCAGCTTCAGACCGAGATCGTCGCCGCCGCCGACGCACGGGACTACGACGAGATCGACAGGTTGGACGACGAGTTCCACCGGATCGTGAACCAGTCGGCGGGCTCGAACCGACTCAAATGGCTGTACGGGCTGACGCTGCGGTTCGTGCCGCACCGGCTGTTCGGCGATATTGCCGGATTCCCCGAGGCCGCTGTCGAGGATCACGTGCTCATCATCAAGGGCCTGATCAATCGCAACCCCGAGGCAACGGCCGCCGCGATGCGGGCGCATTGGCTGAACGTTGCGACGATGCTGATCCGGCACATGCGCGCCCGAGGCGTACTCGCTGACGACTGATCAAGTGTCGCCAAAACGCAGCCTCAGCGGCGGTATAATCGCGCTACAGCGGCTGAGTGCCCTCCTGGGCTGCGTTTTCAGCGGCTGAGGAGTCGAGCGCCCGAGGCGGGCCTATCCGCGAGCGCCCAGGGCCCAGCGGCGAACGAGTATGTCCACTGACGCCAAAGGACGCCGGACTGACCCACCTCCTGGCGGATCGGTCCGGCGCCCTATGACTGGTTTACTACTCGGATTCGGTGGAAGCGGTCTCGCCACCTGCACCTGCGTCTTCCATCATCTGGTCAGTCAGTTCCTGACTGCACGTGGCAGTGGCATCCTCGAAGGCGTCCTTATCTTCCTGAGAGACCTCCGTGCCGCCGCTGACAAGCGTATCGGCATCCGCGTCCATCAAAGCCTCAAGGCCGTCATCAGACACGTTGTCCATCAACTTGGGGACCAAGCAATCGACCAACTGCTCGTACGTGGCTTCGTCCATGCCTAGTCCCGAAGCGCTGCTCGCCTGCTCCATAAACTTGTCCTTCAGTTCGCTCTCGCTCGGGGCACCGCCACAAGCCGAGAGCAGTACCGCTCCGGCGCCGAGCAAACCGACGGCGGCGAAACGGCGTACGTTGTACTTGGTCATTTTGCACTCCAGGGGGTCTTGTTCAGCGCCCACGCACAGCGGTACGCCACATGTCAACAGCACTAATACTGACTTCAACCTCACGTGTTAGGTTCCGTTTTGGGCAGGGCGTATCTCACATAGAGACCAGGACCACATCCCGGCGCCTATTTCTCGACCCGTCGCAGGTCCGCGCGGCGTCCGGCGCAACAACACGCGGGAAACAATTGACCAACCGCAAATCTTCGCCGACCAGATGCAGCAGCCGAGTTCACCATCGCGACGGCGCCGCGGTCTACAGTTTTCCTAGAGCCGATCACGAGGAGATCATCATGGCCGAAGATTACCGTCCGAGCCCCACCGGTTGGGTCGCCAAGCACGTCACCGACATCGTCGGCAGCGGCAACACGTCCGCGGCCTCGGTGAACGGCATGGACGTGGTTCTGATGACCATGGTCGGGCGTAAATCCGGGGCGACCCTAAAGGTGCCGGTCATGCGCGTTGAGCACCATGGCGTCTATGCCGCCGTCGCGAGCAAGGGTGGCGCACCCACACATCCGAACTGGTACTACAACATCGTCGCCGACCCGAACCTCACGCTGCAGGACGGCGAACGCACCTGGGACGTGCGGGCGCGAGAGATCGAAGGCGATGAGCGGGCTGAATGGTGGACCCGGTGCGTCGCCGCCTTCCCGCCGTACGCCGAGTACGAGCAGAAGACAGATCGCCTGATCCCGGTCTTCCTGCTCGAACCGCGCTAAGGCTCGTTCCCGCCGGCGCTCTTGGGGATCCGTCCGCGAGTCGAACCAGGCCGGCCGATCGAGCGCGAGCTTCCGTGCGCCAAGTGGGGTTCCGGATCCTGCGTGGGGATCTTTCCCCGCTTTGGACGCCGCGCCCCACGCTTGATTCGAATCCCCGCTCGCGAAAAATCGCGGCGTTTGTCGTGGCGCACCCGACGTCGTACGGTCGAGGGAACATTCCCGAGCGACCGGAGCGCGAGATGCATAAACCCAACGTGGACGCGGTCGGTCGTGACCTGATCGGCCGCGCCGCATCGTCGAAGAGCGGGCGTGCCGCCGAGACGCTGTACGGCGGACACGAGAAGGTCCTACGGCAGACGATGCTCGCTATGCAGGAGGGCGCGGAACTCGCCGAACACGACAGCCCCGGCGATGCGACCATCCTGGTGGTTAGCGGACGAGTACGCCTCACCGCCGGTGAGGTCAGTTGGGAAGGTAGGGACGGCGACCTGCTGGTCATCCCAGACGCCCGGCACAGTCTGCTCGCACTGAGCGACTCCACCTTCATCCTCACCGTCGCGAAACGATGAGCGCGCCTGGCGGCTTCGTTCGAAGCTCGCCGCCAGCGTCCACGGACCCGCTACGCGACCTTCAGCGGCCCACCTGAGTTGGTGGCAGCGCAGCGGTTCGGTGGGGATAGTTCGCGAGCAGCTGGTCCTACACCACCGCAGAGCTGCGGCGCCCTGGCGAGCACATGACCGGCGGCGGGCTTAGTGTGGAGCGAGTGAGCACCTTGCGTTACGCCGCGATCGGCGACTCATTTACCGAGGGCATTGGCGATGAACTACCCGATGGCACCCCGCGTGGTTGGGCAGATCAGACCGCTACCCAGATCGCGCTCGTTCGACCGGTCGAATACGTGAACCTGGCGATCCGCGGACGCCTGATGAAACCGATCGCGACCGAACAGGTCGATCGTGCACTGGACCTGAAGCCCGACCTCATCACCTTCAACGGCGGCGGTAACGACCTATTGCGCCCCAGCGTCGACATCGACACTCTCGCGCTGTTCAGCGAGCGGATAATTCTGCGGTGCCAACGCGCCGGCGTACGACTCGTGGTCCTCAGCGGCGCCAACCCCAGTCAGCACCTGCCATTCGGGTCGAAGATCAACTCGACCGGGCTGCGGTTACAGCAAGTCGTCGCCGACCTCGCCGAGCGGTACGACGTGGAATTCGTCGACAACTTCGGCGATTTGGAGTTGTCGCGAGCGCCGTATTGGTCACCGGATCGACTGCACCTCAATGCCGCCGGACACCGTCGCGTCGCGGCGCGCCTGTTGAGCGCCCTCGGGTACGAGGCACCGAGTGAGTGGTTCACCCCGCATCCGGACGCCGACCCGAAACGCGGGGTTGGCGAGCAAGTGCAGTACTACCGCGAGCACGTTGCGCCGTGGGTGTGGAAGCATCTGCGCGGCCGCTCGTCCGGGGACGGCGTCGAGCCGAAGTTCGCCACCTGGACACCGATTCCGGTCTGAGTGACCCGCCAACTGCTGAAAACGCAGTCCAGGAGGGCACTTAGCCGCTATACAGCGACAAGTCGCCGCTGAGACTGCGTTTCCAGCACGGTCCGCGACGTCCCCGGCACGCTTCGCGACGTTCCCGGCACGGTCCGGGACGTCGCGCCCCGCCACCAAAATCACCGGGTCGGCAGGACCACCCGCCACCGCGTCACCGGTTCGGCACGACCACCCGCCACCTCCTCACCGGTTCGGCACGACTACCCGCCACCTCCTCACCGGTTCGGCACGACCATCGGCGTACCGGTGACCGGGTCCGGGATCACCTGACAGGCCAGGTCGAACACCGACTGCATGAGATCCGCGTCGAGGATGTCACCGGGGCGACCCTGCGCCCGGATTTCGCCGTCCCGCATCGCGATGAGGTGGTCGGCAAACCGGCAAGCCTGGTTGATGTCGTGCAGTACGGCGACCACGGTCCGACCTTCGTTGCGTAGTCGCTCCAGCAACCTCAGTAGGTCGTATTGGTGCGTGATGTCCAAGAACGTGGTTGGCTCGTCCAACAGCAGGAAGTCGGTCTGTTGTGCAAGCACCATGGCAATCCATACGCGTTGGCGCTGACCGCCGGACAGCGCACTGAGGTGGCGTTCGGCAAGCTCAGTCACCCCTGCGAGCGCCATCGCCTCCTCGACCGCGCGCTGGTCCTGCACCGACCATGCCGACAGCAGGCTCTGATGCGGGAACCGGCCGCGCGCGACCAGGCGCTCGACGGTAATTCCCTCCGGCGCGATCGCCTCCTGCGGTAGAAACCCGACGAGTCGGGCGAACTCCTTATGTTTGATTGAGGCGGCGTCGCGACCTCGGATTTCCACCACACCGGCATCAGGCGGTAGCAAGCGGACCATGGCCCGCAGCAGCGTCGATTTTCCGCACGCGTTCGGCCCGACGATCGCGGTGAGTTTCCCTTCGGGGATGTGTACCTGTAGGCCGTCCGAGACGACCCTGCTGCCGTAGCCGAGCCTCAGGCCGTCGCAGCGGATGCCCAACGCCTGCGCCGACAGTGGTGTCGTTGTCATCGACGTGCCTCCCTTATCAGCAGCCAAATCAGATACGCCCCACCGATCGCGGTCGTGACCACGCCGACGGGCAAGTTCAAGGGCGCCAGCGCCATCTGCGCCGTGACATCGGCAATAAGCAGTAGCGCCGCGCCGGTGACCATGGCCGGTAGCAGACCGACCCCTTCGGTACCTGCCAGTCGTCGTCCGATCTGCGGTGCGGCCAACGCGATGAACACGATCGGCCCGCAGGTCGCAGTCACGGCCGCGGTCAGCCCCACTCCGACGACGATCAAAGCGGGGCGCAGCAGACCCAGGTTGACGCCGGTCGCGTGCGCCGCCGCGTCACCCAAGGTCGACTGATGCATAGCGCGAGCCAGCAACAGTGCACACAGGGTGAGAACGCCAACGACGGTGAACGGCAACGCGACGTCGTCCCATCCGATACCGCTGAGCGAACCAGAACTCCAGACGGTCCCGGCGATGGCGATCTCCAGATCCGAGCGCAGGATGATCCACTGATTCACCGCCGTCAGCATCGCGTTGATGGCGATACCGATGATGATCAGTCGCAGACCGACCTGAGATCCGCCCCGGGACAGAAAGTAGATCAGCCCCGCAGCAAGCAGCCCGCCGAGTACGGCGCCGCTGGAGAGCCCGAAGGTCGTACCGCCGAGCAGGGTGAGCGCGAGCAGCGCACCGGTGTACGAGCCGGCGTCCAGACCGATCACATCGGGGCTGCCGAGCGCATTCCTGGTCACGTTCTGGAAGATCGCGCCAGAGATCCCAAGGCCCGCGCCAAAGACGATCGCGGCGAGTACGCGCGGCAGCCGCCAGTCTCGAATGACGACGACCTCGTCGCCGTGACCGAATAGCGCCGCGAGCGCATCACCGGGAGTGGACCAGTCCGCGCCGAAGCACAGACCCAGCAGACTGACGGTTGCGATGAGCAACAGCAGCATCCCGGTGACGATGATGAGGCGACGTCGGACCCGCAGGCTAACCGGTCCGGCACGCAGCACAAGATCGCTCATAGCGTTGCCTCGCCGTATCGGCGTACGACGCCGATGAGCACGATCGCACCGAGGAATGCAACGGGGATCGCCACCGGCACCTCACCGGTGGGCAGCAGAACTCGACCGACGATGTCGGCGGCGATCAGCACGATCGGGCCGAGCACCAAGCTGAAGGCACACAGCCATGGCACTGACGCAGGGAGAATCCGGCGCGCGATATGCGGTGCAATCAAGCCGAGGAACACGATCGGGCCGACCGCTGCGGTCGCGAGACCGGCCAGCAACGTCACCAGCAGCAGGATCGCCGGACGAATGATGCGCAGTCGCGCACCGAGGGTCGATGCCACATCATCGCCCAATGCCACTGTGTCGAGTTGCCGAGCAACCAGCATCGCCGCCAGTAAAGCCAGCAGAATCAACACCACGGGCAGCCACAGATTCGCCTGCTCACGACCTGCGAGCGTGCCCACCGACCAATAGCGATAGGCGTCGAGGGTGTCCGGATACAAGATGCGCAGCAACAGCGAGACACCCATCAGGACCGCGCTGAGCGCCGTACCGGCCAGCACCAGCCGCGACGGGATGTCTCGACCAATCAGGTACACCGCGATCCCGGCGATCGCTGCCCCAAAGAACGCGATCGACAGCTGCGCGAGTTGGCTGCCAAGCAGGCCTAGCGTCGCGCCGATGGTCATCGCCGTACTGGCACCCGCCGTCGCGCCGAGGATCCCCGGATCGGCCAGCGGGTTGCGGCTAAAGGCCTGAATGAGTGCGCCCGAGACGGCCAGGGCCGCTCCGATCACGATCCCCAGCAGCGTGCGCGGCACCCGCACACCAAGCACGGTCGCCCGGCTGACCTCGTCACCCCCGCCGATGAGGACCTGCGCCGCGTCGCTAAAACCGACCTCGCCGGCCCCCACCGCCAGGCTCAACACACAGAGCACGAGCAGTGCACCGGTGAGTACCCACAGAATCAGCCAGGGCTGGCGTCTAGTCGTCGTCGTAGCCGTCAACGCCACGCTTCCAGTAGCCGGTGATCACGCTGTCGAGTTTGCCTTTACTCCACCGCCGCAACGGTTTGATGAAGTCAGCTTCCCCGGCGGCAAACAGGAACCCGCGCCCGGATCCGAGGACGGACTCAACGGCCGCGATCAACTCATCCGGATCATCTGCGCGCTCCACCCAGATCACCGGGTCGCGATCGCCCAGATCGAGCGGGTAGTCGCGTTGTGCCGGATGTTCGACCGTTACCAGCACCCGCGCGGGCAGATCTGGGTTCTCGCTCAGGAAGCGCCCAATCGCTGGTAGGGCCGTACTGTCCCCGACCAGCACGTAATAGTCGTACGTGTGCGGGAATGCCTTGGCTCCTGGTGGCCCGGCGAGCGCGATCTGCGAGGGGATCTCGGCGGTGCGCGCCCACTCGGAGGCCAGGCCGCCGTCATGCAGCACCACATCGAGGTCCAACTCGCGCGCCACGGGATCGTAACGGCGAATCGTGTAGTCGCGGTTCGGCCCGGTGTCCTTGGGCCAGTCGAGCATCTGACGGTCGTTCGGCTCGGGTAGCCGCAGTACGCCGTCGGCGTTCGGGAAGATGAGCTTCACGTGGTCGTCGGCTTGGTACGTGTGCGTACCGTCGAGTCCGGGACCCCCGACGGTGAGGCGGACCATCCGCTCGGTCACGAACTCGCGCCGCAGCAACGTCGCCACCCGGATGCCGATCGGATACGGGATCCGCTGAACCCCGTCGCCCTGGGCCTTCTGGGCGGCCATCTTTTCCCGGGGACGCGAGCGATCTAGGTCCCTCATGACTGCGTCAGGAACGGTTCGAAGGCCTCATCGATCGCATCCAACGTCTTCGCAGCGTCCTTGAACGTCGATGCCTCGGTGTACTTGAGCGGAATCACGTTGCCGTCCTGGAAGGCGGGCAGCGTCTGCCAGAGATCGGAATCGAGCACGTACTGAACCTCGGGCGCGGGCGTCCCGTCGGCCTGCACGGTGTAGGTGATGTACTCGGCCTCGGCCAGGCTCTGTGGCAGTTCCTCGATCGACGGGTACTCCGATACATCGCCGGACCCGCCCATCTTCTCCTTGACCTCGCCGTAGTACTCGACGCCGATATCTTCGGCGATGTTCGTGCCCCACGATCCGGAGAACTCACGCTGGAACGTTCCGGCGGACACGTCGCCATAGGCGCCGACGTGTCCGAACTTCACATCAGTGAGCAGGTCGGCGTACTTCTCGCTGAGTTCAGCGGCCTTGTCCTCGTACGCGGACTTCGTCTCCTCGAAGCCTTCGGTGGCGCCGGCCGCATCGGCCTGCTTCTCGGCGAAGTCCCGCCATGCGTCAGGTACCGACGGGCCGATGGTGAGCACGGGGGCGATGTCCTCCAGGCGGTCCAGGTCGACGTCCTTGAGCACCGGTTGCGGGACACCAATGATGATCAGATCCGGATTGGCCTTCGCGACCTCTTCGTAGTTCATCTCTGCGGCCGCATCGCCGGAGATCTTCGGGGTGTCCTGGTAGACCTCTAGGTCCTCCGGCGACATGAAGTCCTCACCGCGGGTCCACGTTGAGATGCCCACCAAGGGGGCTCCCGACTCGATCAACACGGGTACGGCGTACCCCGTGGCGATCACGCGCTGCGGGTCCGCCGGAATTTCGACCTCGCCTCGATCATCGGTGAACGTCCGGCTCGCACCCTCACCGGCGTCGTCTGCCTCGGAAGTGCCGCAGCCAGTGAGCAGCAGCGCGGACGCCACGACAGCGGCCGCGACACGCCAGAACTTGGGGGTCATTTGAGTTTCTCCTTCGGATACGCAAGAGGCCGCCACGCGACACACCAGCGATAAGGCTAGCCTTGCTTAATGACTCGGTCGTACCGCACAGCGGTCACCCGATATCGCGGAGGTGACAACACAATGACCCAAGTCCTCACGGCAGACACAGCCGCCGATCCACTGCTGTGCGAGGAGTTCGCGCACGGCCTCGGACCCCCGTCCGGAATCCTCATGTTGCGCTATCGCACCGGTGAGACCGCGGGGTTCGGGGACATCCGAGACGACTTCCTGCATCAGTTGTACTGGTGCCGAGACGGGCAACTCCAAGTCAGCGGATCCGGCGATAGACCGGAATGGATCGGCCCGGACCGCGCGTACTGGGCGCACCGTTCGGTCTCCCACCGCGTCTTCGCCCGCGGCAGCACCACCGTCTTCCGGGCCTTCCTGCGCGAGATCCCGCCCGGCCTGATCAACCTGCGCCACGCAACGGTCTCGATCACCGAGGACGCACGCCAGCAGATAGTTCGGCTGGCCTCACCCAACATCGCCGATCACGCATGGCCGGGAGCGCGTGCGCGGCTGATGAACGGGCTCCACGGCCTGGACGCCGAGGGCCATGATTCGACCTCCGTGGCGTCACTGGTCGCGGCCACGCTGCGCGCGAATCCGGCCTCCAACCGGTCGTTGGAGGACTTTGCCCGTGAACATCACGTCTCGCCCAAGACTCTGCAGCGAGACTTCGCCCGCACGTTCGGGTGCAGTTTCTCGCGCTGGCGGACGCATACCCGGCTGGAGGCTGCGCGAGATCTGGTCGGCGCATCGACGGTCACCGAAATCGCTCGGCGGGTGGGGTACTCCAACCCCTCGGCGTTCGTGGCCGCCTTCAACCGTGAGTACGGCTGCACCCCGGGCCGTCTCGGCTCCACCGCCTAACGACCTGCGGGGCAGTGCGTAACGCTCTCGAGCTACGAGCGTTACGCACTACCCCGCAGGTTGGGTAATGCCCTTAAGTTCGCGTGCTTTAGGAACCTGGGATGAGGATCGGCTTGATGGTCTTACCCGACAGCGAGTCCTGCTCGGCCTGATTGATCTCGCTCATCGGGTACGTCTCAATCAGCGAATCGAACGGGAACTTGCCCGCCTGCCACCACTCGATCATCCGCGGGATGAACACCTGTGGATCGGTTGCCCCTTCCAGAATGTTCATGATCGACTTTCCGGTCGACTCCGACCCCATCGGGAAGTCCCCCTGCTGCACCCCGACGAACCCTGCCGTGCCACCCAGGCGCAGTGCTGCCATCGCGTTCTTCTGCACCGGCGGCAACCCGGTCGTGTCGAACACGTAGTCCGCACCTCCGCCGGTGATCTCGTGGATCTGGGCGACGAGGTCCTCGGCGTCACCGGCGATCACATGAGTCGCGCCGAGCTCGCGAGCGATATCGAGGCGGTGTGGGTGTAGGTCGACGGCGATTATCGTCTTTGCCTCCAGCACCTTCGCCGCCATCAGCGCCGACAGTCCGACCGCGCCGGCGCCGAACACGACCAAACTCCTGCCCGCCTTGAAACCCATCGCCACGGCAATGGACGCCGCCCCGGTCTGCACGCCACACCCGAGCGGGCCCAATTTCTCCAACGGCAGCGCTTTGTCCACCACGACGGCATTGCGCTCGGTCGCCAGGCAGTACGTCGCAAACGACGACTGGCCGAACCAGCGCGCCTTCACATCGGCACCGTTCGCGTCCTTGCCGACCGGCTGGCCCTCGGCGGTAAGCCCGGACAGATTGCGCACCATGAACTGCACGCAGTAGGCGGGGACGCCGTCCGCGCAGGCCTGACACTTCCCACAGGAATCAAATGACAAGCACACGTGATCGCCAACCTGCGCCCGCGTCACGTCGGGGCCGACGGCCTCGACGACTCCGGATCCTTCGTGCCCAGTGACAATCGGCGGTCCGACGAGATCAGAACCGGCGCGTGGTACGACATCCGTGTGGCACATCCCGGCCCCCACCACGCGCACGAGCAACTCGCCCGGTCCTGGGTTAGGCAGTTCGATTTCCTCGATGGCATAGGGTCCGTCGGCTGCCCGCATCACCGCTGCTTGAGTCTTCATCACTGGTCTCCTCAGGTCGTTGGTAGCAACGTATGCCAACGCACGCATGCGGGGCAACGCATTCGAATGCCGCGTTGCTCGGGCTATGCCGATCGGGCAGTATCGGATCGTTCGCGCACCGAAAAGGAGAACGTATGTCGGCATCTCAGTTGGTCGTCGTCGGCGCCGGGCTCGCGGGGCTGCGGGCCTGTGAGGCCGCGCGTCGGGCCGGGTTCACCGGAATCATCACGCTGATCGGTGCGGAGCAACACCTGCCGTACGACCGACCGCCGCTGTCGAAGGAGTTCCTCGATGAGAAGGACCACGTCGGCGCGTACAAAGACGAGGAGGCCCTGCGCGACGAACTGCGGATCGAGTTGAAACTTGGCACCCGCGCGACGGGACTCAACCGTGGGCCACGTCTGGTTCGCACAAGCGCAGGGGATGTGCCGTACGACGAACTGATCATCGCCACCGGCGCGGACCCGCGAGTACTACCCGGCGACGACCAGGTCGTGTACCTGCGCACGCTCGACGACGCGCACCGGTTGCGTGACTCGCTCGCCCGGTCTGCGCGGGTGCTGGTCATCGGTGCCGGATTCATCGGGTCCGAGGTCGCCTCGGCCGCCCGGGCCCGCGGGCTGTCGACCACCGTGGTCGAGGCACTCGACGTGCCGCTGGTCCGCTCGCTCGGCGCCGAAGTCGGCGGACTGTGTACGGCGCTGCATCGTGACGCCGGTGTCGATCTGCGGCTCGGAGTACGCGTTGATTCCCTCGAGCGGACAGACGGTGGTGTACGGGTCGAACTATCGGACGGCACCGCAGACGTCTACGACTTGGTCGTGTCGGGAATCGGGGCTGTTCCGGCTACCAGTTGGCTCGCCGACTGCGGTCTACAACTAGCCGAGGACGGCGGGATCGTCTGCGACGAGAACCTTGCCGTACTCGACGCGGACGACGAACCGGTGCCGCACATCTGGGCAGCGGGCGACGTCGCGAGTTGGGTCAATCCGTTGTTCGGTACCCGAATGAGACTGGAACATTGGTCCAGCGCAGGGGAACAGGGCGGCGCGGCCGCCCGCAACGCGCTCGGCGAACCAACAGCGTACTCGACGGTGCCGTACTTCTGGTCGGACTGGTTCGGCACCCGGATTCAGTTCGTCGGCGTCCCGGACGGCGACGAGGTCGTCGTCCAGCAGCGCATAGATAAAGCAGGCGGAACCGTGGTGCTGTATCGACGCGGGGACCGCCTGATCGGTGCGTTCACCATCGGGCGGCCGGATCTGATCATGAAGTACCGCCGGTTGATCGCGAAGTCCGCCTCCTGGTCGGAAGGTCTGGAGTTCGGCGCGGGCAAGATCGCGTAGCGTCCCGTCACCGACGTGGGCACTGGCTGGTTCGCGGACGAGTCCTGCCGACATCACATGCGCACACGGTCCGAACCGACCTACCCGTTGTTACCGTTACTCGTATGTCTTTCGCCGCCCTTCTTGCTGAATCCGCCCCCGACCTCGGCGGATTCGCCGGTTGGGCCGTCGATCTCATGGAACGCTTGGGTGGGGTTGGCGCCGGCATCGCGATCGGGCTGGAGAACCTCTTCCCGCCGCTGCCCAGCGAGGTAATTCTGCCGCTCGCTGGATTTACCGCCAGCCAAGGCAACCTCAGCATCGCCAGCGCTCTGATCTGGACCACGATCGGGTCCGTCGTCGGCGCGATCGTGCTCTACTACCTCGGCGTCGCACTCGGCCGCGACCGGCTGCGCGCGATCGTTGACCGTCTTCCACTCGTCAAACTGTCGGACGTTGACAAGGCCGAGGCATGGTTCGCTAAGCACGGCACCAAGGCTGTGTTCTTCGGCCGGATGATTCCGATCTTCCGCAGTTTGATCTCGATTCCAGCAGGAATCGAGAAGATGCCGTTCTGGAAGTTCCTGGGCCTGACAGCGGCGGGGTCGGCCATCTGGAACTCGATCTTCGTCATTGCCGGTTATGTGCTCGGCGAGAACTGGCACGTCGTCGATGAGTACGCCGGCGTCCTGCAATGGATTGTCATCGTCGTCGTCGCAGCGTTGCTGCTGTGGTGGTTGGTCGTGCGCATCCGCACGATCCGCGCTCGGCGGAGCGGCACTGACGCCGCCGCCCAGAAAGACGCGGCGCTCGGGAAAGCGGCTGCGCTCGAGCAGAATGATGAGCGCCCGGAAGTCATCGACGCGGACAAGTGAGGACGTTGCGTAGCGTCCGGCGCCGCGGGACAAGTCCCACGAGTAGCCAGAGGCGATCGACGTCTCGATAGCGCGCGGTAGAGCACAAGGCAATGTTTGCTGAGAACCTCGCAAGTCATCGCCCACCGTGCTCCGGGACGACTTGACGACCGATTTCGGCGTCACTGACGACCCGAGCGCGTTGCTCGAGGCTTACTCGAGGTAGTGCGTCGTCCGCGCGGCTAACACGGTGCGCGCTCACCGGCCCCATCACGCCGTCGAGCTAACGACCGGCGTTCGGCCGCATTGGCCGTAAGTCCGATAGCCGCGTCGTACGCCGTAACCGCTTCGTCGTACCGCCGCAGGCGCCGCAACATGCTCGCCCGCGCCGCGTGATAGACGGCGTACTGCTCAAGCACGCGGTCGGGCGGAAGTTCGTCGAGAGCCTCGATCCCCGCCGCCGCACCGTCCCGTTCGCCGATAGCCACCGCTCGAGCTACCCAGGTGGGCGCACCCGGAGCGACCGCAATCAGCTGGTCATACAGCGCAACCACCTGCGTCCAATCGGTATCGGAGAACCGCTCCGCCTCGGCATGCACAGCCGCGATCGCGGCTTGAAGCTGGTAGCTGCCCGGCATATTTCGCCGAAGACAATGGCGCACTAGCTGGTGACCTTCGGCAATGAACGCCAGATCCCACAGCGTACGGTCCTGCTCATCGAGCGGAACGAGTTCGCCGTCGACTACCCGCGCATCGCGACGCGACTGGGTCAACAGCAGTAGCGCGAGCAGACCGACACACTCCGGCTCGTCCGGCATCAGTTCCACGAGCACTCGCGCGAGCCGGATCGCCTCGGTGGCGAGATCGTCGCGGACCGCGTCGTCCCCCGCTGCTGCGCGATAACCCTCGGTAAAGATCAGGTAGATCGCACGCAGTACGCCGTCCACTCGCTCGGGTAGCTCGGCGTCATCCGGCACCCGGTATGGGATCCGGGCGTCGCGGATTTTCGCTTTCGCCCGCGTCACCCGCGCAGCGATCGTCGTCTCGCTGGTCAGAAACGCGCGGCCGATGTCGGCTGTGCTCAGTCCGCCCAAGACTCGCAAGATGAGCGCCGCCTGATTCGCTGGCGCCAGCGACGGGTGCGCGCAGGTAAAAAACATCCGCAGCCGGTCGTCGGCAATGGCGGACTGGTCTAGGTCATCCGCGATCACCGGCGCCGCCGCTTCCTTGTCAGCGCGCTTGGCTTCACGCCGGATCCGGTCAATCGCTTCCCGGCGCGCTGTGGTGATGATCCAGCCGGCTGGGCTAGGCGGCCAGCCGTCGTCCGGCCAGCGGCGCACTGCCTTCTCGAACGCGGCCTGGACGGCGTCCTCGGCGAGGGTGATGTCACCGAGGACGCCGGTCAGCACGGATACGGCGCGCCCGTACTCGCTACGAAATACCGCGTCGATGTCCACCTGACTCACGCACCCGGGGCCCCTTCGATGAACGGCGAGGTTTCGATGCCCAAGCCCGTCGCCTCGACGTACCGCTTGGACCACATCAGCGCTTCATCGAGGTCGGCGACATCGATGATCATGATGCCGCCGACGTACTCGGCACCCTCCGCGAACGGTCCGTCAGTCACAACCGGGTCGGATTTTCCGGGACGGACGACGGTCGCCGTCGTCGGCTGATGCAAACCGCCACCGAAGACCCACGAGCCTTGGGCCTGCAGCTCCGCATCAATCGCCCCGAGTTTCTGCATTACCGGGACGAGATCGTCCTTGCTGGGGACGACACCGACGGGCTGGATCATCTTGAGCAGGTATTGAGCCATGGCACTCTCCATTCGTTGGCCGCTGGCTGTGTGCCAGCGTCTCACCCCTTATACGAACGGGGTCAGCCGAATTCGACAGTCGCTCGACAAATATTCCGCAAATAACGCAGCCGATCTGGGCAGGCATCGTCTCCACAACGATGCCCAGCCGATTTCACTGCGTTTTTGGCAGATCCGCTCGACTTCTCCGGCCGAGGCCGAAGCGATCCGAACCTGAACAGTCAGCGCGGCACAACCCGCAGCCGGCAGTCGGTTGTGGCCTATTCAGTGAGGGTGAAGCGCAGGCCGGCAATCTGCGCCGTCCCGTCCTCGTTCAGTAGGCCGGCAGCCTGCGCGGCATCGCGCACAGCCTGCAGGTCGCGGCACCGCACCGTGAGCCCGGCCAAACCGGGCTCGGCGCCATCGGCCGGCAGGAAGTCGACCCAGGCGTTATCGGTCGTCACGCGGTGCGCGCCGTCGACCTCGACGAGTGGGCGGTCCAGGAACTGCGCCCACTGCTTCGCCTGGGCCGCCGGGTCATTACTGAGCAGCGTGCTTCCGATGACCTGCGCGACGCGCGAACGGCCCTCATCACCGCGCGAATTTCCGGCCGGCCACCATGGGCCCTCCATGTTGTCCTCGACATGGGTATCGACCTCGAGCATCGATGGGCCGATATCGGCCGGATGCCACTGCAGGCAGTTGTAGCCGTCGTCCGAGACGGTGTAGATCTCGCGGTAGCCAAGTTCCTTACCGCGCTCACTGATCGCCGCGCGCTCTGCGGTTGCTGCCTGGAAAATCAGCATGTACCCGCGCGCGTCCGAGGACCGCAGGTAACGCGCCGCCGGCGCATCATCGGTGAACGGTGCGACGACCTCGAAGAATTGCGAGGGGCCGAACTCAAGCACAGCGTGGTGCAAACCGAACTTGGCGATTCCCGGGTCGACGTGCGCGACGTCGGCGCCGAAGACTGCCTTCAGTGCGGCGTTAGTGCCGTCGAGGTCACGAGCTGCTGAAGCGATTTGGCGTAGGGCAAGGGTGCTCATCGGAGTCCTTTCGTTTCCGGGATGCTCTCGCATCGACGGCCAGATGTGAAGCCCGCCGCCACGTCGACGAACCAGGAACGTGCTCAACGACTAGCAGGTTTGCGCAATCTAGTACCGCCGCGGCCTGGGCTCGCGCACTCGGAAGCACCCTTGGGCAGAATGGGGCGATGCCCACCGAAATCTGGCTCACGATCGCGCTCATCCTCGGCTTCATCGTCGCGGCCGGCGCGATCATGGCGGTACTCGCGTGGGTCGGCATCGGAGTCTTTCGGCGCATGGAGCGTCGCCGACCGTCTAGCGAGGGGCGCGAGCAGTCAGTGGCGGTAGCGAATGGTTTGTTCGAGTTGGGCGAGGTGCGCGAGGACGGCGGACCAGACCCTGCGGACCGCGTCGATGAGAACGCGGCCCGCGATTATGAGGAGAACCCATGAGCGCCGACGCGTCATCCGGAGAGGCGTACGCCGACGCGCTAATCCGGCAGGCATCGATCCGGCGGTTTGACCCGGATCGGGAGGTCACCCCGGCGGATCTCGAGGCGATCGTTGACGCGGCGCGGTGGACCGGCTCAGCGCGCAATCGTCAGCCGTGGCAGGTGGTCGCGGTGCGCTCAGTTGAGATGCGCGCGGAACTGAGCCGACTTGGCCGCTACGCCCAGTACATCGCCGAAGCGCCCGTCGTACTCGTCGTGCTGTCCGAGGACAATAAGGCTGCCGACACAGAGTTCGACGTCGGACGGTTCACCCAGTCGTTGACGCTCGCCGCCGCCGCGCGCGGACTTCGCTCATGCGTGGCCACGATCTTTCCCGAACGCAATTCGCGAGCAGCTGCGGAAGTAGTGCAGTCAGGCGAAGGGTGGATCGTCAAACACGTCCTCGCACTCGGCTATCGAACGACGGCTGCAGCCGAGGAGGGCCAATCGGCGATTCCGCGCGGACGCCGCCCGCTGGGTGAGATATTTCGTGAACTGTGAATTCCACGGTGGTTCGCCTACGCCACCTCGAAGCGTGCGCAGGCGAACTACCCGCTGGGATTAAGCCTGCCGCTCGACGATGAGCGTGGTGATCAGCTTGTCGCCGCCCCAGGTCGCGAGGTCCGCGCTGGTGGCTTGACCTTCGGGGGAGCCGAGTCCGGCCTGCAGCGCCTCCAGCGAATCAAAAACCAACTCGGTGACGACGTACAGCGGCACTTCACCCGTCACCTGCTGCAACGTCTTGTTGTAGCGCAGCTCTTTCAGGCCGGGAATCTTCTTGGCAATAGCGGCGTGGTTCTCGTACGCCTTATCGAAGGCCGCCGGATCCTCTGGGGCCTTATAAATCGCGAAAACGGAATGGCTCATCGAATTATCACCTTCTGTTGGAATAATGTGGCTTAGGCGACACTATCGATCACGCGCAGGTTTCGAAAGAGCCGCTATTGACGCCGGACCGGCCAGTGTTCCTCCTGCCGTCGTCCCCCCGGGTTCGGTTCTCTGGTAAACCAGACGTCGAACACACAGGAGGAGCCCACCCATGACGGCGTTGCAACCGACCCGAACGATGTCCGGCCAGACATGGGCTGCGATCGCGACGGGGTTCGTGGGTGCATTCCTGATCGGTCTGGCGGTCGCCACAGATAACTCGAACATCGAGGTGATCGGCTGGTTCACCGGTGCGATCTTCCTCCTCGTCGCGCTTGGGCTCGCGGTATCGGCTATCCGAAACTTGCGCGCAGAGTCGACCGAACGTAACGATTGGGCGCGGTTCGCGGCTGCCCTCGATGACGGCGTCCATTTCGAGGTCCCCGAGGAGATGGGGTACGCCGCCGAACTTCCTGCCGTGCTCGATGACCTCGCCGACGTCGGACAGCCGTCAGACGGCGAGGCCCGGCACGCGATCGTGGGCGAAGAGGGTCAGATTCATTGGTGCGCCTTCCAGCACGAGCGCCCGATGGGTACGGCGACCGTTGGCATGATCGGCTTGCACCCCGATCGGACCGCGGACGCCTACCCGCAGTTGGAGATCCGCGTCAACGACCCGGACGCGGACGAGTTCGGCCGGCGATTCGAGGTGCTCGCTCAAGACCGAGCGTTCGCCGACCAGGTTCTGCACGAGCAAGCGCGCGCACACCTCATGGCGACCGACCCGTTCGACTGGCGGCTCGAGGGGAATCAGATCATCACGATGCTCGCTGAGTCGTCCACGCCGGAGCAGGCAATCAACTTCATCGAGGGTCGGGTCAAGCCGCTGGCGCGAGTCGCCGGCGACATTCCGCTCGACGCGTAGGTAGTGACGCACCCACCGAGATCGGCGAGTTAGTACATCTCCACTCTGGTTCCTCGCCCGCCGCTCCGGTCGATGACCGGTGCGGTGGGCGGCCGAAGGCGGGGCCGGCGGCCGACCGGGTGGTTGATGAGCAGTGGATGCGGGTGGTTAGGGCACGACGATTCCGCGGCCGCGCAGCGTGCCCGCGTGCATCCGCTCGTACACCGTCGGCGCTTCATCGAGCGTGAACGATTCGGTCTCGACGTGGATCGCCCCGAGGCGCGCCAGGTCCAGCACCTCTTCTAATTCCGAGCGGCTTCCCCAGTACGGCGACCAGACCCGCGTCTCATGCGGCGGGAAGAGGAAACCTACCGGGAGCGAGCCGCCGCCCAACCCGACGACGGCGATGTCCGCCTCCTCGTGCACCATCTTCCCCGCGAGCGCCAACGTCGCGTCCGCACCGACGCAGTCGAAGACCGCGGTTGCACCAAGGCCACCGGAAATCTTGCGGATCTCGTCCACCGACGCGCGCTCGGATGGCAGCGCATAGTCCGCGCCGACATCCAGAGCTAACTGCCGCGCGTCCTCCTTCAGGTCCAACGCGACGACCGTCGCCGCGGTCAGCGCCTTCAAGATCTGGACCGCCATATGCCCGAGCCCGCCTGCACCGATGACGACCGCAACCCTGCCCGGCAGCAACTTCGGCAGCGACGTCCTGATTGCGTGGTACGGCGTCAGTCCGGCGTCGGTGAGCGCGACGTTCTGCACCGGGTCGAGGTCGCCCAGGCGCACCAGATGGCGCTGATCGTTCACGATCATGTACTCGGCCATCGCGCCCGGGTTCCCGAGGCCGGGCGGGCGAATGTTGCGCTCGGCGGCATACCGGCAGTAGTTCTCCTTACCCTGCGCGCAGGCATGACAGGTCCCGCAGCCCCACGGACCGTAGACCGCGACGCTCTCCCCGAGTTCCCATCCCTCGACGCCGTCACCCAGCTCGGCGATCTCGCCGGCGCCTTCGTGACCGAGCGTGAGCGGCAGGCCGTACGCGTACTGCTCGGCAGGCAGCGACATGATGAACTCGTCAGAGTGGCAGGCCCCTGCCGCGGATACTTTCAACAGCACCTGTCCTGGCCCAGGTTCGGGTTTGGGGATATCGGTGACTTTGGGGGCCGCGCCGATCTCGACGTACTGACATGCCTTCATGCGCTCGAACTCCTCAAGTTGGGTAGCAGCGTCGATCGTGGAACCGACCGGTCATCGGGCTACCTATTGATCCGCGGACTTGATCCGCGGACGGGTCTACCAGGTTTCATCATCGTGCTCACCGTTGCACCACTCGGCGTGCCTTCGCGCCGAGGCGTAAACGACCTCCTTCGCATTCCGTAGCACGACATTGCCGAAGTTGTTGTAGAGCCGATCGAAGCTCAGCGCCGCCACCCGGTCGGCGATTCGCAATGCCACTGTGCCGGACAGCGGTAATCGGTTCGGGTACGACCGCAAGAAACTGACGGTCGCGTGGTCGGGATTGGGGAAGATCGCGTCACCGGCGAGCAGTACGCCGTACCCGGCCGCGCCGAGCGACCACTCCAGTACAGCGCTTCCGGCGAAGTGTCCACCGACGCGATAGAGGGTGAGTCCCGGCGCGATGACGTGCGAATCGTCGTACCACTGGATGCGCTCCCGCCTTCGCGGCCAAAACTCGTCGGCCCGCGGTACGTGAATCGGTACGTCGAGCGCTTCGGCCCACTGCGTCATTACGCCGTACATGTGGGGGTGGCTGACCGCGATCGCTAGCGGCCGCCCGAACGCCTGTACCCGCGCCACCGCAGCGTCGTCGATGTAACCCGGCGGATCGAATAGCACCGTGCCGGACGGCGTACGCGCCACCATCCCGCACTGCCCGATACCTACCCGCGGCTCTGCCCTCAGCCCTAGCAGGCCGGGCTCGATCTCGTGGGTGACGATCCTCGTTCCGGAACTCGCCAGCTCGGCGACGGACGTCCAGATTTGCCCGTCGGCGGGCACCCATTGACGGTCATCCTCACAGATCGCGCACAACGACGGCGGTTGTGGCGCGACGGCGGTCTCCACGGCGCAGGTTGCGCAGATCCAGATCATGAGACCTCCTCCTACGTCACGATCCTAGGTCCGCGCAGTAGTCCAGCGGAACGGTTCGTTGGCCGCCGCGCATAGGATTCGTACATGACCGATCGCGCGAAGCAGCAGCAAATCATCGACGAACTACAGGTCGTCCAAGATTTCGACGCCTCGCGGGAGGTGGAACGCCGAGTCACCTTCCTCAGCGACTACCTGATCCGCACCGGGGCCGCTGGCCTGGTCCTCGGCATCTCGGGCGGTGTGGACTCCTCCACTGCCGGACGATTGGCACAACTCGCGTGTGAGCGCGTGCGCGAACAGGGCCATGAAGCGCGGTTCGTCGCGATCCGGCTGCCGTATCACGTGCAGCGCGACGAATCGGACGCGCAGCGCGCGCTTGAGTTCATTGCCCCCGACGAGTCTCTGACGGTGAACATCGGTCCAGCCACCGATGCGATGTGGGAGGCGGTGGCCCACGGCGATGGCTACACCGAGTTCGTGAAAGGGAATGTGAAAGCCCGGCAGCGGATGATCGCGCAGTACGCCGTCGCCGGGGCCCGCGGCAT
This sequence comes from Cumulibacter soli, assembly GCF_004382795.1. NCBI lineage: Bacteria > Bacillati > Actinomycetota > Actinomycetes > Geodermatophilales > Geodermatophilaceae > Cumulibacter > Cumulibacter soli. Next base: position 92,064 of record NZ_SMSG01000009.1, read on the forward strand.
GTTGGTGCTCGGCACCGATCACGCCGCGGAAGCCGTGGTCGGGTTCTATACCAAGTTTGGGGACGGCGCTGCCGACGTACTGCCGCTGGCCGGACTGCCGAAGCGTCGCGTACGTGACGTCGCACGCCATCTGGGCGCCCCTGCGGAGCTGGTGGAGAAGGTGCCAACAGCCGACCTCGAGAGCGACAAGCCGCTGCGCGCGGACGAGGCCGCACTTGGCGTCGCCTACTCCGACGTGGACGACTATTTGGAAGGGCTCGAGGTTTCGGCCGAGGCCGAGGACACGATCGTCGGGTGGCATCGGCGTACGGCGCACAAGCGCGCGCTACCCGTCACGCCTTTCGACGTCGTCTAGTCCGCGCTGCCGTCGCCTGCGCCGGTTGTTAGCCCGCGCCGTGCTGGGTTCAAGACAGGCTCTCTCAGAGCGCAGGCATCGGGATAATCCAAGCGCCTAGCTGTGATGTCCAGGGACGTTGTTGCGTGAATCGCGCGTGATCTGTTGACGGGTGAAGGCCTCCCGTTGCGAGAGTGGAGCTGTCTAGGAACCGCTCACGCATAACAGGAGGCC
>NZ_SMSG01000010.1 GCF_004382795.1 Cumulibacter soli
CATATCAGTCTGACCGCGCGTCGCCAACGACACGCTCACCAGCCACCTCGACGAAGCAACGAGGCGCCGCCGGCCCACACGAACCCGGCGGCACCTCACCCTGCCCTTGACAAGCGGTGGCTACATATCAGAAGAGCACCGCATCGCGCGCGTAAACAACGCCGACCGTGCGGTTCACCGCACCCTGGTGAACGACGGGAGTGTCAGTCCCACAATGTCACTAGCAGCAGTATCCCCCGCAGCAGAACACCTACTATGGCTACCAGACTTGGTATGCAGCGCTTATCGCCAAAAGATCACCCGCAACGATGCCGCCCTCTACAACGAGATCGCCGCCCTCACCCGCGTCGTGCGGATCCCCTGAAAAGCGCAAACCCCCGGCTGCCGTAGCTACACCGAGGGCCAATCCAACTCACGAACCGCAAAGGCAAGAAGTCGAACATTTGCTCCATCCATAGTAGGTGCGATCGGCGAGGCGGTCAACCAGCGAGTTGTCGATTTCGCGGACGCGATTCGGCGATCTGATTAGATGTCTGTTAAATTAGAGGCATGTCTAATCACGATTTGGGGATGTCGGACGAGGAGTGCTGTTCGTCGCTGACGGCTGGAGTTCTCGAGCGCTCGAGCGCGGAGGACTTGGCGATCAAGTTCAAGGCGCTGGGTGATCCGGTGCGGATTCAGTTGTTCGCGATGATTGCCAGCGCCGAGGATGAGGTGTGCGTGTGCGACCTGACCTGCGCGTTCGAATTGACGGCGCCGACGATCAGTCACCATCTCAAGACGCTGCGCCTTGCCGGGCTGGTCAGTAGCGAGCGTCGGGGCACGTGGGTGCATTATCGGGTCGTGCCCGAGGTCGTGGCCTCACTTTCCTCGTTACTTGATCTGGAAGCGGTGCCGGCATGACGACCACATCGCGGGAGCACAGCGTCGCCGGCCAAATGTCGTTTTTGGATCGCTATCTCGCCGTGTGGATTGCAGGTGCGATGGCGGTTGGGATCTTGCTGGGTAACTTCGTCCCAGCGGTGACCGATGCGCTGAACGCGGTGCAGCTCGATGGGGTTTCGCTGCCGATCGCGCTCGGGCTGTTGGTGATGATGTATCCCCCACTCGCCAAGGTGCGTTATGACCGGTTCGGTGCGGTTGCCCGCGATCGGCGGCTCATGGTGCTGTCGTTGGTGCTCAATTGGGTGCTTGGGCCTGCGGTGATGTTCGCTCTGGCGTGGTTGATGCTTCCGGATCTGCCGGAGTACCGCACTGGGCTGATCATCGTCGGTCTCGCGCGATGTATCGCGATGGTCATCATTTGGAACGATCTGGCCCGCGGTAACCGCGAGTCCGCGGCGTTCCTGGTTGCACTCAACTCGATCTTTCAGGTCGTGATGTTCGCCGTCCTGGGTTGGTTCTACTTGCAGGTTCTCCCGGGTTGGCTTGGGCTGTCGCAGGACGCGCTGGATATCTCGATGTGGCAGATCGCCAAGTCGGTGTTGATATTCCTCGGCATCCCGTTGCTGGCCGGGTTCTTGTCGCGGGTCCTGCTCGAACGGCGGCGCGGGCGTGAGTGGTACGAGCGCTCGTTCCTGCCGAAGATCTCCCCGTTCGCGCTGTATGGGTTGCTGTTCACCATCATCGTGCTGTTCGCGCTGCAGGGCGGGCAGATCACCGAGCACCCCTTCGATGTCGCTCGGATTGCCGTGCCGCTGGTGGCGTATTTCGCCGTCATGTGGTTTGGGTCGTTCTTCAGCGCGAAAGCGCTGGGCTTGGACTACCAGAACTCCACGACTGTCGCGTTCACAGCTGCCGGTAACAACTTTGAGCTGGCGATCGCTGTCGCGATCGGCACGTTCGGTGCCGTTAGTGGTGAGGCTCTCGCCGGCGTCGTCGGGCCCCTTATCGAGGTCCCCGTGCTCGTCGGGCTTGTGTACGTGAGCTTGCGACTGCGTAAGTCGTTCTCACCACGATCCGCCCAGTCAGAGTCTGTGAGGGAACCATGACAAGCTCGCGGCACACGCCGATCGTGCTCTTCTTGTGTGTCAGTAACGCCGGGAAGTCGCAGATGGCCGAGGCGATCGCCCGCCAGATCGCCGGCCGGGCGATCGATGCCCGCTCGGCCGGCACTAGCCCGAAAACAACCGTGAACGAGCTCTCGGCGCGTGTGGTCGCCGAATCCGGCGCGGATATGGCGACCGCACACCCGAAGGCGATTGACGCCGATCTGCTTCGCGCAGCGGACCGCGTCGTGCTGCTCGGGACTGAGGTCGAACTCGCGCCGGTGGACGGTATGCGCGGCCAGCTCGAACGCTGGCCCATCGTCGAGCCGTCACACGAGGGCATCGACGGGATCGATCGGATGCGACTGATCCGCGACGACATCAATGATCGTGTCGTCTCGCTCGTCATGGACGTGACCGGCCAACCTCCTGAGCAGGCACGGCGCTATCAGCAGATCGTTGCCGACTTGGTCGATCGGTTCGAGGGGGTATTCACCGAGGTCGAGGTTCGCGCGGCCGTCCGTCAAGCGCACGCGGCCCTCGCGATCACCAGCCGTATCCCCGCGTACCTGCCGGTTCTGGTGGAGCGGTTCGCAACAGATCTCCTCGGCGCGAAAGCTGTCGCCAGCGGTCGCCGTCCGACCCCGTTGCCTCGACTGCTGTTTGTGTGTGTGCACAACGCTGGTCGGTCGCAGATCGCCGCGGCCCTCGCCAAGCACCTCTCGGGTGCCCGCGTTAACGTGCAGTCCGCCGGTTCGCGGCCGATCGGCTCGGTCAACCCCGTCGCGCTGGAAGTGCTCGCCGAACGCGGAATCCCCGCACCCGATGCGTTCCCCAAGCCGCTGACCGACGACGTACTGCACGCAGCCGACGTGGTGGTGACGATGGGCTGCGGCGATGAATGCCCGTATGTACCAGGCAAACGGTACGAGGACTGGCCCGTCGCTGATCCCGACGGCGCGGATCTGGAGACCGTGCGCCGGATCACCGACGACATCCAGATCCGAGTCACGCAACTGCTGGCTGAAGTCCTCGACCACCCCACCATCCGGAGTAACTCGTGAGCATTCCAGAAGTACTGTTCGTGTGCGTACACAATGCCGGTCGATCACAGATGGCCGCAGGATTCCTACAGCACCTGGCCGGTGACCGGGTACGGGTCCGCTCGGCAGGCTCAGCCCCCGCCAATACGATCAACCCCACCGCTGAAGAAGCGATGGCCGAGGTCGGCATTGACATCTCACGCGAAGTGCCCACCAAGCTGAGCACTCCCGGAGTCCAGGCCGCCGATGTCGTCATCACCATGGGCTGCGGCGACGCATGTCCGATCTTTCCCGGCAAGCGTTACCTCGATTGGGACCTTGACGATCCGGCAGGTCAAGATATCGAGGCCGTCAGGGCCATCCGCGACGAGATCAAGACTCGCGTCGAGCAACTCCTGCACGAGCTGACCGCGTAAACCCATCGCGATACGCGTGATCACCGGGTCCGGGCAGAGTCTCCCCGGACCCGGTAATCGCCCGAGCAAGCGGGCGGTTCGTCCTAACGGCTGAGAGAGCGTTGTCGACCCGTCGGCTGCATCAAGCGGTCGAGGATAAACCGGGCAGCATCTGCCGGCATCCCGTTGTGGAAGTACGAGACATGGCCATCAACGGTAGAGCCCGGTGCGTCTTGTGCAGCGACGTCTCCGGCCGCGCAGTAGTCGCGTAGCCGACTCTGGTATTCGGCCAGTGCGCCGCGTCGCCGAGGGGTGATTCCATCGATCGTGGGCGCGAACGTGCCGGCGTTGAAGGGCTCGCCGGCGGTAAAGGCCGGGTTGCCGAACAGCGCGATCGCGCGAATGCGTCCGCCGATCGGCGCATCGAGAGCTCCGGCTTGCTGCCCGGCGATTCGTTGGTCAGCAGGTACGAGTGCATCGGTGATGACTTGTGCTCCTTGGGACCAGCCCAGCAGCACGTACTGCTGGCGGGGGCTGTGCCGCGATTCCTCGTTGAGTTCGGCGATCAGGTTCCGCACGCCGATGTGCGGGCTGATGCCGAGGTCGAGCCGCGCGGGATGCTCGGTGCTGAAGGAGACGAACGATGCGGGGTAGGTCAGCTCGCGCACTCGGGACGATCCCGGGTACTGGCGCATCACTGTCCGCGCGATGGGGATCAGCAGTCGCGAACCGCTTTGTGGTTCGGTGCTTCCGCGGACAGTGACGATGAGCAGATCAGGACTGGACTGCACGGGATTCCTCGTATTCGGCTCGTGGTCTGGTGCCGATCGCAGCGAGTGCCGCGACGACGGCGATCAGGGACAGGATCAGAAACGCGGGCCCCTGGCCGCCGACGGATTCGGCGAGGGCAGCGCCAGCAAAGGGCGCGACGGCCGCAGCGACCAGGATCGGTGCGGACAAGACGCCGTTGATGCGGCCGAACCCGCGGGTGCCCCATCGATCGCTGACCGCGGTCGCCTGGATCAGGGTGGTGATGCCGCGGACGACGCCGACGATCATCGAGATCGCGATCAGCACGAACATCGGCCCGGGAACCACGGCCAGCAACGCGGTACTCACTGCGACCGCGCCGCAGATGATCACCGTTCGAGCGACCGCGCTGGTCCGTGCCGCGAACGCGGAGTAGCCCAGTCGCCCCGCTACCTGCCCCACGCCGCCGAGCCCGAGTGCAACGGCTGCCTCGCCGGTGCTCAGGCCACGTTCGACCAACAGCGGTACCAGGTTGATCACGACAGCGAAGGTAGTGAACGCCGCCGCGCACAGCGCCACCGCCAGGAGCACAAAAGCGCGACTGGAGATCACCGATCGAGGCCCCGCCGCGTCGGGTCCCGTCGCGCCGGGGTGGTGCGGGACCCATCGATACCGCAGACCGAACCAGTGCGCAGGAATCGTGACCACGGTGAGGATCACCAGCAGGATGAGGTACGTCTGGCGCCAGTCGAGGTGGTTGTTCAGCGCGGCGGTCAGCGGCGCGAACACGGTGCTGGCCAGGCCGGCAACGAGCGTCAAAGTAGTCAGCGCGCGGATCCGCTGCGCCCCGCCCCAGTGAGTGAGGGCCGCAAATGCCGGCGCGTAGAGCACGCCGGCCATCGCCACCCCCGAGCACACCCACCCGAGGAAGAAGATCGGATAGCTCGGCGCCGATGCAATCACCAGCACGGACAACACGCCCAGCATCGAGCCGAAGGTCATTACCGCTCGGGGCCCGCGGCGGTCGATGATGCGACCGACCGGAATGCCGACCAATGCGGCGACGATCTGGCTGACCGAGAACGCCGCGGTGATCGCGGGCATGCTCCAGCTGGCCTCCTGCACGATGGACGAGGCAAGCACCGGGAACGCGTAGTACAACACGCCCCAGCTGGTGATCTCGGTGATCGACAGGACAATCACCACGCGACGCAACCCGCCCGCATGCAGCGAGCCGGGTTGCATCGTGTCGGTCGCGGTGCTCACGCGCGCGACTGGCCGCCCGCCGGAGCCCCGATGGAGAGCATTTCTACTTGCGTTGGTGCGCCACAGCAGCCGCCCGAGTCGCCGGTCTCGGCTTCATCGAACAAACCCGCGCCACCGCAGACGCCGGTCTCGGGAAGAGTCAACTCGACCCGGGCCGCGGATTCGTGATCGCCCGCGATCTCGGCGACCACGGATCGGACCTGCTCATACCCAGTCAAGGCAAGGAAAGACGGGGCGCGCCCGTAGCTTTTCATCCCCACCAGGTAGAAACCCGCCTCCGGCTGCTTGAGCTCTTTAGCGCCGTGCGGATACACCGAGCCACACGAGTGCACGTTGGGGTCGATCAACGGCGCGAGCTGACGCGGAGACTGCAACACCGGATCGAGATCGAGCCGGACCTCCGAGAGCATCGAATGATCCGGGCGGAATCCCGTGACCACGACGATTTCGTCGACGGAGTCCAACTGCTGGCCATCGAAGGACACCAGCGTCATACCGCGGTCGGTGCTGGTCACGCTCGCTGTGCGAAAACCAGTGACGGTGGTGATGTGACCGGCCGTCACCGCTTCTTGCGCTCGTCGACCGAGCGCGCCGCGTGCGACGAGCTGATCGTTCTCACCACCACCAAACGCATGACCAGTGCTTGCCCGCCGAACAAGCCAGGACACGCGTGTACTCGGATGCTGCTCGGCAAGATTGGCCAGCGCCACCAGAGCCGTCATCGCCGAATGACCACTGCCAGCGACCACGATGTGCTTGCCGGCGTACACCGCCCGCACCGCCGGATCATTCAGATCCGGTACCCGATAGATAATGTGCTCAGCCGCCGCGCGCTCTCCCTCAGCGGGCAACCCGTCCCCACCCAACGGATTCGGCGCACTCCACGTACCTGAGGCGTCGATAACCGCACGTGCCTCGATCCGTTCGCTGCCGTTCTCGGTGGCGACATGGACAACGAACGGCTCACTCTCACGCCCAGAATCCACGACAAGATCGCGCCCACGCCGAGCAACACCCACCACGCGGCTGCCATAGTGGACCTGCTCGCCGAGCACATCGGCCAGCGGCTGCAGGTACATCTGAGCCCACTCGACTCCCGTCGGATAGCTCGTCGGCTCCGGCCGACTCCACCCGGTGGTGGCGAGCAACTTCTCTGCCTCCACATCAACAATCTCCGACCACGGCGAGAACAGACGCACATGCGCCCACTGCCGAACGCTCGCACCAGCCGCCTGCCCGGCCTCCAGGACCACGGAGTCCATCCCCCGCGACCGCAGCTGCGCAGCAGCGGCAAGCCCGGCAGGACCAGCACCCACGATGACAACAGGAAGATCGTTCATGTACATGCACCTCAATCGACTATGAATCCCACACGCCGAATGATTCGATGCCCCTCGAATCATTCGCTTCGTCGAGTTTGCATCCTTATTCGATGTGTGTCAAATTATAGGGGTGACGGTCATTCAAGAAGCCTCGACGGCAGCCTGCTGCGCGCCGCTGACGTGCGAACCACTCGGCACCGACGACGCGGCAGAGCTGGCGCCCCTGTTTAAAGCGCTGGGCGATCCGGTGCGGTTACGCCTCGTGTCGTTAATCGCGTGCCACCCCGACGGCGAAGTGTGTGTCTGCGACCTGACTGGCGCATTTGAGCAGTCGCCGGCGACCATCTCGCACCACCTCAAAGTGCTGCGCGAGGCCGGACTCATCGAGTCCGAGAGACGCGGCACGTGGATCTACTACCGGGCAAGCCCCGCGGCGCTTGCCCGGGTCTCCGCGCTCATGGGGTCTGGCCACGCCGATCGAGCGCACCGGCTCCGATGAGGTCGCCCGATCGGAAACTTACCGCCACGCCCTCGGCGAGGTCACGATCTGGCGCATGGGCGAGCGCGGCCGCGATGCGCGCGACAATGCTGACGTCGAGCGGATTGCCCTCGGGGTCGATGTCGCCGTGTACCGACCACGCGACGGTATCCTCGGCAGCGTCGAAGACGTCTGGCGGTACGGCGCTCCAACTGAGAGACGATGTCCCCGAGGCAATCGGTCCGCGCGGCAGCCTCGGGCGGTCGTTACCCGCGGCGAGGGCGAATTCTGGTTGATAATGCTGATATGCCTCGGATGTCGACGAGACTCCGAACTCATCGGCGAGCTCACGGCATTGCGCTAACAAACGCGCGACCCGATCATCGCCGCCGGCCACCTCGTCAAGTCGGCGCTGTTGGGCGATGACTGAGCCGAGCAACGTGACCAGCTCGGCGTCGAATTCGGCGGTATCGAAGAAGCGTTCGCATGCTGCCGTCCGTACGACAAGTTCGGCATCCAATACGGCCGTATCCAGGCGCTCGATCGCGTCCCGCGCGCTGGCGGGCCACCAGCGCCGCATCCAATGGCCGAGGGCGAGGTCGCGAAGCGGTGCAATGACGCTCGAGTCCCACTCGACCTCGATGGGCGAGGGTGGGTGTGCAAGCAGCCGGGCGTAGTCGTCGGCGCCGACTGCTTGCCATAACCAGTCGGCGGAATCGAATTGCAGCAAGGCCACGCGCGCCGAGTCCGGTTCATCGACGGTCCACTCGATCAGCCCGCCGTCGACCTCTATTACCATTGTCAGCGCTGCGGCGACTGAATCGGTGGCATTGGTCCAGATCCCATTGCTCAGGTGCAGTCTCATCTCCCCGCTCCCAGCATCAACTTGATCTGCTGCCGGTGATCAAGACTCACCGACCGCGCGATTCCGTCAAGCAGGGTTCGCACCTGCCCGACATCTGCGTGCGGCTCCTGCCGGACGTCTCGACCGTGCAAGCGCGCCCACAGACGGGCGGTATACGGCGTTGCGAACTCCTTCAGTTCGCCGACAACGCTAGCCTGTCGGGGATGTAGCGGCTCGTCATCGGCGAGATACCTCCGCGCATGCATCACGTACGCCTCCTTCCGAAGCCGCGCTTGGATACGGCGCGGCAGGTCGGCTGCAGGCTCGGCATCGTCGGTCAACGGCGCGAGTTGTACGGCGATCTCGATACCCGCAACCAAGACCGCCTGTGCGCTGGCGTCGCACAGACCCCATGGCGCGCACGCGCGTTCGGCCTCCTGAATGCACAGCGTCGACACGTCGGGGAGCTCAGTACGATCGCGCGAACGCCGCAATGTTGACCTCACCCGCTCAAGGATGCTCTTGTCGAGTGGTCTGCGGCGCGCTGCGTCGTCCGCGGAGATGGGCGGCGGCTGTTGCGGCAACGCGCATAGCGCGAGATCGCGGCCGGGCCATGGGGCGGCGCCGCGCAGCGTTAGCCCCAGTGCGCTCGGCGCGCGGTCGGTTGCCAGAGTCCTCCAGGCCTGCTGCTGGCGAGTGCGCGCACGGTGATCGTGGGCGTCGGCGAACACCAGTTGCAGCCGGAGCAGGAACCCGTCGGTGTCGCACGACTCCGCCGTGGTGGGCCAGTCGCGATTCACTCGGGCGCGCAGTGCGCCAAGCGCATCGGGATCCTTGCTCAGAAACTCCAGCGCGGTGACCGCGTCCTCGTTGTGGGCACCGTGTATCTCGCTCAGTTCGTTGTGCGCGACCTGCCTGGAGTTGGCGCTCGGCGCGGCGTACTCGATCGCCAACGCGTAACTCAGCGGAAAGTACAGTTCCTGCGCGTTTCCGTCCGTGATCCGCATAGCCCGACGCTGTGACTTGAGCACGCTGAACCAGGCTGCCGCGGCCCTCAGTCGATCGCCCTGTGCGGCGATCTGCTCACCGAGCCGTGCGGCAACATCGGCCTCGAGCACGGGCTGACTGAATTCTGGGTGTGCTCGAACGCGAAGTACGAGCGGATCGATGATTCGCTTTATCGTGCGGGTTAACGGCGTCCCATCGCTGCCACTGAACACATCCAGCCCCGCGCCAATGCCCTGCCATGCGGCCGTGATCGCCATCCGCCGTGGCACGCCGGACGCGCCCTCACCTCGTCGTCCTCTCATGTGGCGTCCTGGTCGTTCTGTATCGGACCAACCTCGAAGTTCGCGAGGGCAGCCCAATAGATGGGGTTCAGCGCGGGCTCCCCGTTCCGCCATGCGCGCATCTGCTGGCGCTGCCAACGATTCAGTCTGCGGCGTGGGTCGGCCGTACGTTGTGCCGTGTCGACCGCGATGACCAGTTCGGCCATCGGGTCCAGTTCCCCGTTTCCACCAGCTGCGGCGAAACCCGCTGTTGTCGGCATCGACCACAGCGTCGCGGTCACCAACTCGGCGCCACCGATGACGAACGCCGCGACCAGACCTGCCGACTCGTCGTACCGCACATCACTGCCCGATGCGCACGCGACCAGCGCAACCTTGGGTGGAATGGGTGCTTGTAATTCCAGTAGGTCGCGCACCTGCATCGGACGATGACCGTCGACTGCGTCGGCGTATCCTTCCTCGTCGTTGCTACAGGCGAGGTGAATGGCAGCATCCTCTGCACCCGATTGCCCGTCAAGAGCGGTGGAGCCGCTCGCATGTCCCACGTACATCAGCCGCGTCGGTTTGCGCGCCAATTCGCTTGCCAGCCAGGTCCGGTTGACATCTCTGCGCCGGAAGAGTTCAACCGCGGTGTCGACGAACGGTCGGACGTCGTACTTCGTAAGTACCTCAGCGAAGTAGCGACTCGCGGCGCTCATGTCACGCGGCCGACCCAGCACCGAACCCAACGGGCCATCGGCGCGATGCCCAGGAACCCGTGGATCGAGGATGAGCAGCGGGCGGTCCGGCCCGGACAGCTTGCTGCGTACGCCGGTCCTGCGAGCGGTGACATTGGCGGGTACCGCCCACCCGATATCGACTAGTTCCATCAATCTGAATCCGTCGGTCAAGGTCGTAATATCACCGTCCGGCCACGCGATCTGCGCTGGCCGCACTCCGGTGGCGGTACTTGCGTCAGTGCGGGCGCGTATCAAATCGTCGAAGTCGGGTACCACCGTCGGCATCGCCAATTGTCCCCACGGCACGGCGCCTAGTCGAGCGGACGGAACCACGAATAGGTCTGGTCGCGGGTCGTCGGTGAGTTCGTACAGGCGACGCCACGCGTCGGGCGGGATCAGCAACGCGCCTAATCTGTATGCGAACGTTAATTCTGCCCGCGGATCCTTCAGCGCCGTGAAGGCCCGGGTCGCCGCCTCACCGAGCGCTTCCCCGCCTCGTGGCTCGGGCAGTACGGCATCCAGTTCTTCCAGCGCTGCGAGCAATAGCGGTTCATCAAGCGCCCAGGTGATAGTCAAGTCGGGGTCGTCGACAACGCGCAGGCTGCCGTAAGTAGCGACTCCCACATCGGCATATCGCAGCATCAGCGTCTTTCGCGGGATCCCGTCGTCCACGCCACGCACCCACGTCGCCCAGGGATTCTCTTCAGAAATTATGTTGCGTCCGTATCGGGTTGTTACGGCTGACCGATGCTGCGCCAGAATCGGCCCACGGCCTGGATCCATCACGAGGTCCGGGGCCGGACCGAGCAACCGCAATGACGTGGTCGAAACAGGTGGTTGATCGTCGCTGGGGAGCGCGACCTGCGGATAATGCGTCGGTTCGGGCTGCTGCGCCGCCGACGGGTCGGTATCGAACGCTCCACGGACGCTGTGGTACTCGATGAGTTCGGCCAGCAACGCCGAATCGCCGCCCTCGTAGGCGATCGCGAATGCGCCGGCAAGCATCGGTGCCGATACCTGCATCGCCCACTGGGCTCGCTCCTTCGGATCGATCATGGCGTAACGCTCGGCATCCACAGCGATCGCGGCGGGAATCATGAGTTCCGCGGCGGTGGCCAGTTTCCTTGTGGCGCGGCGATACTCCGGAGTTCCCGGTGCGCAAGCAACGACCCCGACGGGGCGGTCACTACTGGGGGCATCAGGATCCAGGCCGGTCTCAAATCCCATATCGGAGAGGGCATCAGCGCGCCACACCGCACCACGTTGCGTGTCCAGGCGGGCGTAATGAAGCCAGTTGCTCCGCGGCCACTCCTCAAGCACCTCGCGAGCGCGGGCGATTTGTTTGGTGGCGGCGTCGAACTCGCCGCGGAAGATCGGAATCCAGCTGCGCTGTAACAACATGCGATACAGTTGCAGTGGTTTATCGATCTCGCGCCAATGCAATTCGGCCTGGTCCCAGCATTGACCCGCCTCGTCCAATTGGCCCATGAGTAGGTGAGTCAGCCCGAACATGTACCAAGCGCTGGACACCTCATGCGCCCGATTGAACTCGGCGATCGTCGGGTAGGACGCGACGGTCAGTTGATGCGCCGCCCAGTAGTTGCCAGCGGATGAAACGGCCGCTGCGCGTTCGAGTTGCGCCTTCGCTACGTCGAAGCGCCACCCGAGCGCGCTCGCTCGTGCTGCAGCGCGCTGCAGCCATTCCTCGGCGTCCTGCAGGTTCCCGGTTGCCACGCAGTATCCGCCGTACCCGAGGCCGGCGGACACATATAGCCGGTCGAGGAAAACGTCCGAGGATCGCTCGTCGGCAAGTTCTTCCATTACGCGCTGCCACAGCGGCGCCGCCTGGGCATACCGATCGTCGTCACCGAGAGCGAGCGCGCAGCGAATGGTGGCGTTGCCCAGGAGGTAGCGTGACTCGCTCGTGCGCTCGCGCAGTCGCTCGCCCAGGTTCTCTAATTCTTGGATCGCCTGATCGTGGTTTCCTTGGGCAGCGGTCAATCCAGATGCCAGGTATCTCCGCCATGCGTCGTACCGACTGATAGCGGATTCGGTGAAGTTGGCGCTGTCGGGGTGTTCACGAACCTGGATGAGAACGTCATCGATTCGTCGCGTGACCTCACCGGCTTGCTCGTATGCACTTCGGTTCAGGAAGGCGTCGCCCAATTGCGTGAGGGCCTCGAGCATCCAATCGTCACGGTCAGCGCGTTCAATCTTGGGGATGAGACCGAGGAGGTGGCGGTGTGCGGCCTCTTCATCGCTGGCGAAAGCCAGTCGTCGTGCGTGCGCCAGGTCGCCGTGCATCAGATGATCCTATTCGTCCGGCGACATGGCCTGCGCTTGGTCTGCACTACACGACAGATTGCCATACGGTCCGCGTCCACTGATGTGGCCGCGGACCGCAGTCGGACTTAGGAGCAGGTCACCGTGATCTCGAAGTCTTTCGAGATCATTCCGGCGGTCGGATCATTCAAATCCGCTCCCTCGGCCGTTCCGGTGATCGTGTACTCGTCACCGTCAACCGTTGCCTCGGCAGACCCGATCTTCGCGCCGGCTTGTTCGGCGACGGCGAGCGCGACGTCGTCAACGACGATGCTGAACGCCTCGACCTTCGGCGGATCCTCGTCGGAGAGGATGACCGCCAGACCCTGTTGCGCGCTCGCCGAACCACTGGCGATGTTGACTTTGCCGCCCTGCTTGAGGCACGTAACGGAGTCCAGATCGATGCTCTCCAGGTCTTGCCCGTCCACCTTCACAACCGTCGTTCCGCCGGTGGACACGTCGCCCGACCCAGCGCCGTCGCCCGAGTTAGCATCGTCGCCAGACTCGTCGCCGTCGGCCGCGCTCGCGTCGTCGGTGCCATCGTCGGCGCTGGCGTCAGATCCGGAGTCGCTGGTGGTCTCGTTGTTCTTCGAGTCGTCGCCGCTCCCGGAATCATCTGAGCAGGCCGCGACGCCAGCCAGCGCGAAAATGGCGATGCCCGTGGCCATGACCTTCTTGATCTTCATGAGTGTGGTGCCCTTTCGGTAATGCCGAACCTGTGTCGTTCGGCGTTGACTCGATCTCACCGCGCGCTGGCGGCTACCGATCCCAACTTTCGTCGTACCCCGTCGGTCGAGTGAGCGAATTTCTACCGACCCGCGGGGCCGCCGCGCTGGAGACCAGGAATCTTGACGCGATGACGACGCATACGGTTCCTGTGAATCTTCACAGTGAGTTAGGGCGAATGGCCGATGGCGAGTGCGGGCAGCAGAATGTAGGTCATGACTGACACGTTCGATTCATTGATCGAGGCCGGGTCCGTCGCCGACGTGTCCGGTTGGGACTTCTGCTGGCTAGAGGGACGGGCAACCGAAGAGCGCCCCGGGTGGGGCTACGCGCGACAGCTCGCCGACCGCCTCACCAACGCATCGGCGTCGCTGGATGTACAGACCGGCGGAGGCGAGGTACTCGCCGAGGCGGCAACGTTTCCGGCCATCGCGGTCGCGACCGAGTCGTGGCCACCGAACGTGGCTAAGGCAACGCGACTCCTACATCCCCGCGGTGTAGTCGTTGTAGCCGATTCCGACGAACCCCCACTCCCCTTCGCCGACGAGGCTTTCGATCTGGTGACCAGCAGGCATCCGGCGACGATCTGGTGGCATGAAATCGCCCGGGTCCTCCGCCCCGGCGGTACCTACTTCGCACAGCATGTCGGTCCGGCAAGCGCGTTTGAGCTGATCGAATTCTTCCTCGGCCCGCAGCCCGAAGCGCGGCGAGGACGGCGTCCTGATTCCGAAGCCGCCGATGCGCGGGCCGCTGGGCTCGACATCGTCGATCTGCAAGAGGCGACGCTGCGAATCGAGATTTACGACGTCGCGGCGGTCGTTTACCTGTTACGCAAGGTGATTTGGTGGGTACCGGGCTTCACGACTGAGAAGTACCGCGAACGCCTGCGTGACCTGCACGACGTGATCCAACAGCATGGGCCATTTATCGCCCATTCGCGTCGACATCTCATCGAAGCCCGACGACCAGGCACCTGAGCGCGCGGCCGGGACGCCACGTTGCCCCATCAGCACTTCTGCATTCTAAAGTCGAGGGATGGTGGACGAACGATTGCAGGTGCGCGGTTATCCGCAGCGGGCCCGGTACGACCTCGAATTCGCGGCGCAGGTACTCGACGCCGGCCGGATGGGACATCTTGCCATGACGCGCGACGGTTATCCGCACCTCGTGCCGATGATGTACGTGCGCATTGAGGACTCGGTGCATATACATTGCCGCGCCAAAACTCCGCTGGCCACGGATCTCGAATCTGGTACCCGTATCGCGTTCGCGGTAACCATCGTCGATGGCATCGTGCTCGCGAATGAAGTTCGGTTCCACTCGATGAATTACCGATCACTCGTCGTGCACGGCATCGCCACCCCGGTGGCTGACGAATCCGCCAAGCGGTCGAGTTTCAATGCTCTGGCTGCGCATGTGTGGCCTGGCCGCGCTGGCCTGACGCCGGCTACCACCGAGCAACTGGCAAGCGTCGCGCTCTTCTCGCTGCCGCTGGTCGAGTTCAGCGGGAAGCAACGCACCGGTCCCCCACTCGCAGGGATCACGCCGCCGTTGCCTGATGTGTGGGCCGGCCACGTCGACCTGGAAGAGATCCCGGCCGAATTCCACTCGGCGCATGAGAGCCCGGCTGCCCCCGAACCGATCTGGCCGTTCTAAGTCGATCAAGCCGTGCACCTCGCGGGCGAATAAGTGCGGCACCCCGAAGATCAGCGGCCCAGAAAACACCTGACGTAGCGTCGTTGCCACGGTGTTTCGACTGCTCTGGGGTGATACGCATGCCTCGTCCAACGCACAGCGTGGTCTGGTTCAACACCGGCGAATTGGGCGATACATGCGATGGCCGTTCCAGTACGACCGCGTCCGCCCGTGCAGGTGATGTCGACTCGTTGTCCTGAACGGGCTCTGCGGTACGCCTCATGCAGGAGTCCGCGCGCTTGATCGCGGTCGCTCGGAATCCAGAAGTCGCGCCATCGCAGCCATGATTGGTTTGTAGCGGTAGCTGTGTCTGGTTCGTGAGGCAGTAGGTAGAGGGTCCAATCGGGCAGCTCGGAGCTGGTCAATGGTCGCCGCAGGCCTTTGCCGCGCACTCGCGCGCCGTCCGGGTACACGACGACACCAGGTCCATTGGGCCAACTCATAGTTATCAGTATCCGGTCTCTGCTCGCTTGTGTGGCGGATCGATGCCGCGCGGTTACCCACGTACCGACGTCATGAACTCCGTACAGCGTCATCGAACACATCCCGGGTGAAGGTGACGAGCAGGCCGGCGACCTCGGCCGCGTGAGTTTCGAGGAGGAAGTGTCCTCCATCGAAGATGTGAGCTTGGAACCTGTCGAGTTCTCGGTGGTAGGCGAGGACTTCAGCAATATCGAACGCCGGATCGTGTCGGCCCCAGAGCACCATGCACGGTGGCTGATGCGTGGCGTGGTAGGCCGAGATCTCATCGAACCGCGCAACATGGGTGCCGTAGTCGCGGAAGTACTCGAAGTACACGTCCGTGCCGCCGGGGCGTGCCAGACGGGCCCAATCGAGATGCCAGGACTCCGCGGCGTGTAGTTCCGCAACGTCCTCAGGAAGCCCCGCCAGGTAGGTCTCCTTTGTTCCTTCGAAGGTCAGCCAATCCGGTAAGGCGTCGCGGTTCTGTGCGGTCGGCTCCGCCCAGTACCGTCGAGCCGAGTCCCACGCCGGCCCCAAACCCGCCTCGTGCGCGTTGCCGTTCTGCACGACCAAGCCCAGCACCCGTTCGGGATGTCGAGTCGCCATGAAGTAGCCCACCGGAGTGCTGTAGTCGGTGACGAACAGGATGTAGCGCTCGATACCGAGGCCCTCCAACAATGCCTCGATCACCAGAGACAGACGTTCATAGGTGTAGTCGTAGTCCGCAACCGGCGGGGATTCGGAGAGACCGAATCCTGGGAGGTCCGGCGCGACGACGTACGCGTCCTGACCGAGCACCGGCAGCACCTCACGGAACGAGTACGACGAGCTCGGTGCGCCGTGTAGCAACACGACCGCGGTGGCGGACGGCACGCCGGCCTCGCGGTACCGCACGCGCAGCCCGGCCGCCTCACGAAGTCGATGTCTCGTCTTGGCTGCCCGTCTCACCATCAGTCTCCCCACGCGACGCTGTGACACCTCGACCGTAGTCGTTATGTGGCCGTAAGAATATTTCTGATCGTCGTGAGATGCCTGTGGCTGTTTAGTACCTGCGAGGGCGCCGCCATGACCTCACAGGTAATCGCCTCGCGTCGTTCATTGCCTCAAAGTGAGATTCGACCGCACGAACGCAGCTGACCATCCGCCGACCGACCGTTGGGAGAACAATCGATGCCTGCTTATGCCATAGCGCATTTACAAGACGCCACCCCACATCTGGATATCGCGGAGTATTTGGAGCGGATCACCGCCACGCTCGAACCGTACGACGGCCGATTCCTGGTGCACGCCACGCCACCCGAGGTACGAGAGGGCGATTGGCCCGGGAACGTAGTACTGATTGGCTTTCCCGGCATCGTCGAAGCGCGGGCATGGTGGGAATCATCGGCGTATCAGGAGATCGCGCCGTTGCGGTCACGCCACATCAGTGGCGACATCATTCTGGTGGCGGGCGTCGCAGAGGGTTACGACCCGACCCGCTTAGCTACGACGATCCGAGAAGCGGCCGCTGCGCGCTAGCCCACGGGCCTGGCAGACCTGCCGCGCAGAACCTGCTTTACGCCTCCAACGGTTCGCCCGTGGCATCCAGGGGATGCTGCGCGCCGGCAATTTCGGTTGCCCTGGTGTGCTGAGGTGGGTTCGAGCCCGGCGACGCGATCAGGATTGGGCCGTTTTACGGCCGGAAGGTGCATTGAGAATGCGATTGGCAATTATCGGCTTGGGCCTGGGACGGCATCTGGCCCGTTGGGCCACCTCCATCGGAATGGAGATCGTGGCGCTGTGCGACCTCGACGAACAGGTACTGGAGTCCGCCGGCTCCGAGTACCCCGACGCTCTGTTGACCGGCCGGTGGCAAGACCTGCTGACGTACGACGTCGATGCGGTGGCACTGGTCAACGACTTCGATGCGCATGCGCCGATGGCGATCGCTTTTCTCGACGCCGGCATCCACGTCCTGTCCGAGTCAGCGGCGTGCACGAGCGAGGCTGAGGGAAGAGCGCTGATCGCGGCGTCGGACCGCTCCAAGGTTACGTACTCGTTCGCCGAGAACTACGTCGTACACCCGCACGTTCGCGTCATGGCCGACGCCCTGGCGGCAGGAGAGATCGGCCCGGTCCAGCTCATCGAGGCTGACTACCTGCACGCTATGGCCCCGGAGAGCGTGGACTCCCTGATCCGCGACAGCGCAACGTGGCGGGGCCGAATTTCACCGACGGCGTACTGCACCCATACGCTCTCGCCGATCCTTCATCTCACGCGCGCATGGCCGACGGAAGTCAGTGCTTTCCCTGTGAACGCTGAGGATCCGCGGCCGGCTGTCGCCATGGCGGTGCGCCTGTCGACGGGCGCCCTGGCGATCGCCCGTCACGGTTTCCTCCAAGGCGAGCCGGATAGCCACTGGAGTTGGGTATCGGTGCGCGGATCCACCGGGTTAATCGAGTCCTCGCGCGCCGCTGGTGACCAAGCGTGGGACGTCCGACTGAGGAAGGAAGGGTGGACCGTTGGCCAGGCTGCAGCCATCGAGGAGCAACGCAGCGCCAGCCGGATCGAACTCAATGGTGAACTGGTGGAGCGTCATAACGAAGGCACTGTCCGCGTGCTCCAGGCCTTCCGGGACACCGTGATGGCGGGGGCGCCACCGATGGTGCCGGTCCGAGCTGCCGTCGCCGCTTCACTCGTGGGAGTGGCAGGTGCTGAATCGCTGGCGCGCGACTCCTGTCCCGTCCCGGTTCCGGACGTCTCGCAATGATGGCCCGCGCCCAGCAAACGGCGACCTCGGGCGCAGCGCGGCGTCAGTTACGCTGATCAACGTGAAGGGACAACGGCTCGGCATGCTCAGCCTCCGGCTGGATGCGCTCTACTGCCTCGTTCTCGGCGCCGCGGTCGCTGTCGCGTCGTCGGCGATCTCGAGCGCCCTCGCGCTCCCGACCGGTGTGATTCTGGCGATCGGAATCAGCGTGGTCCTGTGGGCCGGTTTCGTGGAATGGATTCGCCGCACGCTCGACCTGCGGCTAGCGCTGCGCATCGTGATGATCGCCAACATCGCCGCGACCCTTGCGGTCGCGCTCGTGTCCTTCACGGCTGCGGCGTTTTTCGCGGTTCTGGGCGTACTCGCGGTCTCGGTGGATATTGCCCTGTTCGCCGGGAGCCAGGCATTCGCCCTCGGACGACTACGAGTAGATACCTCATGATCGCGCTGCGTCCCGAGACCGGGAGACCAACTCAGACTATCGGCGCTAGATCCCGCGCGATCGCAGCCGGCTGAGGCGGCCAGGGCGACGTACCCAGCACGACCACCGTGAGGGTCGCACCGAAGATCGCTCCTGTCTAGGCCCATCGTCGGCGGAAGCAGGCGGACCACGGAGCCCACGACGAGCAGAACGAGACTGCGAGGCTGCATTTCCGATCTCCGCGACCCTGCGCCTCCGTTCATTCATGGGATTGACCTCGCGGCCTCCCAACCGGGCGGGCCTCCCCGTACAGCACCGTAGCCGCAATCAGCGCCGCACCCAGCAGCAACCAGGTGCCGTAGACCGCGGTCACGAATGCGATGCGAGAGGGATCCCCAAGCGCGAGCGGCGACGCGGCAATGCCGGTCATCTGCGCCAGGAGGCCGAACACCATCAGCGCCCCCATGCTCAACAGTGCGGACCCGCCGCCCCATCCCGCGATCAGAAGCGGTACGCGGACCGTGTCAGGCGTGCGCTCCACGGTCAATCCGATGAGCACGGCCGCCGCGATGGCGAACAGCACGAGTTCCATCCCGGGGAAGCCCACGGAGAACGAGCCGTCCTCACCTTGGAGCCACCACACCAGCTTCAGCAGTGGGTACGGGACGCAGAGGAGCACTCCGAGCAGTCCCACCATCTGACGACTCCGGTCGGAGACGGCCCTGCGTGCAGGGCCCGCCTCGATTCTGATCCGCCGTGCCAACAGAACGGCGCTGAAAGACGCGCCCAGTGCGCTCGCCCGTGTAACGGCTCCGGCGACGTCCACTTCGGAGAAGTCACCGGCCGGGATACCGGTGACTGCGAAGAAGGCACGGAAGCAGTCGAGCAGAACCCCACCGGAGGCGCCGAGCAAGACGAGGGCTGCGAGCCACGCCGTCATTTGGGCGAGCCGCCCCGGCGACGCCGCGCGCAGGAGGACGGCTGTCCCGAGCAGGCCGGCGCCGAGCAGGCCGAACCATGTAGGCGGGAAGATCGCGGAATAGTCCGCGCCCGGGCCGATCAAAATCGCCGACACCGCACTGGTTGCGACCATGGTCACAGCCAGTGCGGCAGTCACCGGCGCGATGTGCAGGAGCGAACCCCCCGGGAGGGGCGGGACGGGTGATCTCTGTGTTGAGTCTGCGGTGGTCATACCTCGACTCTGCCGCTCGGACAGGCCGCAGGGATCCTCCCCAGGTCGCGGGGAGCGCGACCTGGGTCTCGAATCTTCGCGAGTCACTCCGCGTCCAGGGTCCCGCTCTGACCGGATCTGTCCTTCGCCTCCGGTGGGTCGTGTTGCCGGGGATCTCGCTTATCCTCCTGCTTGACATCAAGTGCACTTCATGAAGTTGACTCAACGCATGATTAATAAGACGATGCCTTCCCCAGAACCCGCACACGACTTCAACCTGCCGACACCGGGGCCGAGGGACGAGGAGGCGATCCGCCTGGTGATATCGGACGTCGAAAGCGGATTCAACACGAACAATGCGGATCTGCTCCTACTTCATGTCGCCGCGGATGCGGTGATCGTCAACGCTGTCGGCACCGTACTCCGAGGGCGCGACGCCGTCGAGTCCGCCACGAGAGCAGGGCTTGCCCGAGGTCCACTCCAGACCGCAACGGCCCATTACCGCCTGAGCGACATCGCACTCGTCGCTCCCGATGTGATCGTCGCACACAAGAGTGCGTGGTCCAGTGCCGAAGACGCCCGCCGAGGTGCGTCGCCCGAGATGAACGCCCACTACACCTTCGTGCGCCGTGAGGGCCGCTGGTGGATCCTTCGTCGACAGAACACTCTCGTCGCAGATGGACAGGCGAGAGCGCGAGGGTGAACAGACGATTGGGGGCGGCTTGAAACCGCAGACGCGCGTAGCCACTGCTACTGCTGTAGTTTGCGGATCGACCCCGGGGTGCGTCCGGCGATGCGGGCGAAGGCCCGATTGAATGCCGCCTCGGATTGGTAACCGAGGTCGGCAGCGAGTGCGCCAACGGTGATGCTCTCCTCGGCGAGCCGGTATCGGGCGACGTTCATGCGCCAGCGGGTACGGAACGAAACTCAGCGCGAATCAGTTTCGAACCCCGCTGGCCTCAGACCCTTCCCGCCGCGGGGAGACCTTGGCGCAAGTGCGAGTTCGTCGCGGGACGGTAGCGCTGTCGCATCAAGTCATCGACCTCGCCTTGCACGGACCGGACGGCTCAGCGAACCAGAACGACGAGTCGGAGACGCTGTGGTCCTTGATCGAAGACATCTTCACCGCTGGGGACGCTACGCCACAGCCGTCGCGCGATGGGAACACATCACCGGGCGATCTGCCCCTAAGCCAGCCCTCCTAAGCACGACGAAGGGGCCGCGGCCCGCGCCAGAGTTCGTGGAATGGCTCATGGGTCTCGAACCTGGCTGGGTCACCGAGTCTTCCCACGATCTGACCGACAACCAGCAACTCGCTGCGCTTGGAAACGGCGTCCTGCCGATTCAGGCGGTGACAGCTCTCCGCGTCATGCTACGGACGCAATCACGCTGAATACAGGGACTCGATGTTGCCTCAGGCACCGCCGTCGGGCGTGAACCCAATCAGGCAAGCCAAGCCTGTAGTCGGTCTGCCAGCCAGTGTGGCTTCTGGAGCGGAACTCCGTGACCACACTCGGCGATGGTTTCAGGCTCGCCATCGGCTCGATAACGGGTGAGGTGGTGCGCCGAGCGGGCCATGATCGCTCGTTCTCGCTCGCCCACCAGGACGAGAGTTCTGCCTGCGTATGAGGCCCACGTCGGCGGGATTGTGAACCGTATGTTCTCGCCCACCGACGCCAAGAGGGTCCGTGTCGAAAGGTTCTGAGTGGTTCTGAGGTAGTCGGGGAACAGGGTCGGGGGGATGAACAGTTCCTTCGCCTGTGCTCGCGCGAACCACTCCCGCTTCGCAAGCGGCGCCGCCGTTCGCAGCAGTGCGAGGGTCGCGTTCGGCCATCTCGATGGTTCTGCCTGGGCGCTGATGATCCCGACGTGCGAGACCAGGTCAGGGCGGCGGACGGCGAGGAGCACAGCGAGTTGCGCGCCGAGCGAGAAGCCGACGACCGCGACCGGGCGGACCTGACGGTGCTCGAGCGCTTCCACGAGCGCCTCGATGGTCCGTTCGCGTGACTCGTAGTCTGCGTGCGCGCTGCGGTCGTGCCCTGGCAGGTCCGGGACAAGGAGTCGGTATCCGGGACTCATCTGCTCGATCAGTGGTCGCCACATCCACCCGGCGACTCCACCTCCATGGAGCAGGAGGACGGGTGTCCCATTGCGGTCGCCGAACTCGTCCACGACGATTTCGGGGAGTGGGCTTGAGCTTCGGTCTGTCACGCCGTGTCTCCTTCTTCTGGTGGATTGCCGGTGTCCGGGAGGCCGCCGCGTCTGCCGGCTCGGCGTGCTGCCCCTGGCGATATTCCACGTTCCCGGCGGAAGGCGTGTGCGAAGGCGTACTCCGAGCTGTAGCCAACACGCTGAGCGATCGCGCGCATGGATTGATCCGTGTCGGTGAGCAGGGCGGCGGCGAGATTCATCCGCCACCAGGTGATGTAGGTCATGGGTGGATCGCCGATCAGTTCATGGAATCGGCGAGCGAAGGCGGTGCGGGACATGACCGCATGCTGAGCGAGTTCGGCGACTGTCCAGGGGTGCCCTGGGTTGTCGTGGAAGGCGTCTAGTGCGGAGCGGATTCCTGTGTCTCGGATTGCGGTGATCCAGGAATGTGCGTTGTCCGGTAGGACGCGCTCGTCGTGGCACGCCCGGAGGATGTGGATGAACAGTACGTCGAGGAGTGCGGCGACCAGGTGATCCGTGCCCGGTCCAGGTCGGTCGAGTTCCATCGCGAGTAGTTCTACCGCGTCCCGGAGCGGCTCGCCGCGATCGAATGGCGCGCGCAAGACCACCACGGGCGGGAGTTGCGCAAGCAACGGGTGGATGAAACGCAGGTCCGGCCTGCGTCGGAGAAGCGCTCGACGTCGACTTTGCGGAGGGTCGGCGTCCCGGTCGATACCGTTCCATGCCGAGCGCAGCCCTCCACGCCCGGCGCACCGGTCAATCCAGGTTGACTTCGGCCAAGCGGTCAATTATGGTTGACCACATGGACGTGGAGCAGTTGACGGCGCTAGCCCGGGCGACGGCGAGCGAGGACCCGCTGGTCGGGTTGGATGCGACCGTGCAGGTTCGCAAGGAGATGGAGCGTGTGGAGGCGGTGCTGGTGCGCCGTGCCCGCAACCAGGGAGCGACCTGGGTCGACATCGCGGCCGTGCTGGGCGTGTCCAAGCAGGCCACCCACAAGAAGTACGGCGGCAGAGGTCTGTTCGGCAGCCAGAAATAGGCGGGTAGCCGACCCCATCCGTAGGCGGCGAGCAGCAGCCTCAGCCGCCGGAGATCAGCACACCCGAAAACGGGCGGCTTCGTGCTGCCCGCGCGCATATGAAGGAGGACCTCATGACCAAGAACGAGACCGTGCGTTCGGCGCTCTCACTGGCGGTGAGGGCGAACCTCCCTGTCCTGCTGTGGGGTGCGCCAGGCACCGGCAAGACCTCCGCCGTCGTGGCGCTTGCTGAGCAGCTGGGCATGCCGATCGAGGTGGTGGTCGGCTCGATCCGCGAACCGAGCGACTTCTCCGGTCTTCCCGTCATCCGCGATGACGGGACCTGGTTCGCGCCGCCACGATGGGCGGAACGGCTGTCCGTTTCAGGATCCGGGTTGCTGTTTCTGGACGAACTGACCACGGCACCGCCCGCGGTGCAGGCCGCGATGCTCCGCGTCGTCCTGGAACGCGCTGTGGGCGATCTTGTGCTCCCGGAGGGCGTGCGTATCGTCGCCGCAGCGAACCCGCCCGGAATCGCCGCGGACGGCTGGGAGCTGTCTGCGCCGCTGGCGAACCGGCTCGTCCATCTGGACTGGCAGATCGAGGCCGCCGCGGTCGCTGAGGGATTCGCTCACGGGTTCGCCGTCGCCGATGCCGCCTCTGTCGCCGCGCCGACGTCCGGGCAGATCGCGACAGCGAAGGCGCAGCTCGGTGCATTCCTTCGTATCCGGCCGGAGCTGGTGCTTGCCGTGCCGGATTCGCCGGAGCGGGCGGGACGGAGCTGGCCAAGCCCTCGGAGCTGGGAGATGGCGGCGCGCGGCCTGGCCGCCGGGGTTGCGAACGCCAGCGACGAGGCGACGATCGCCGCGCTGGTGATCGGTGCGGTCGGAGAGGCGGCGGGTTTCGAGGCGCTGTCCTGGCTGCGCACGCTCGACCTGCCGGACCCTGAGTCGGTGCTGAACGACCCCCACGCGCCACTGCCGGACCGGCCCGACCACCTGCACGCGCTGCTCGGCGCGGTCGTCGCCCACGTTCACGCGGATGCGAGCGAGTCGGCATGGGAGCGCGCATGGGACGTGATTGCTCGGGTTGCCAAGACCACGCCGGACGTGGCCGCGACCTCCGCCAGGGCGCTTGCAGGCCAGCGACCGGCCGGGGTGAACCTGCCCACGGCCATGCTCGAGCTCGCCCCGATCCTCCGCACAGCAGGACTCATGCCATGACCGGCCCGGCTCCGACAGACCCCGATCACACACCCGAAGTGCTAGCACGCTTCGCCGAGGCGCGGCTGTGGGCCGCAGCGCAGGCGCCATACCTCGCAAGTGCGCTGTTCGCACTCCGACCGGTCGTGCTGGAACCATACGTGGACGAAGAGACCGGCGAGCCCGTCCCGGACGACGACTTCCGGGCGTTCCCGGCCGACACCCGCTGGAACGTCCACCTCGATCCCGGCGCGACGCTCGCGACGGCCCCGCCGGTGGTCGGCTGGTGGCTGCTGCACCACATCGGGCATCTTGTCCGCCATCACGCGACCCGCTCCCCGGTGTCAGCCAACGCTCCAAGCACGCATGCCACCGGCGAGGCGGGCGCGCCGGACTCGATCGCGCGGCGGTGGAACCAGGCCGCGGACGCCGAGGTCAACGACGACCTCGAAGCGGCAGGACTCGACTCACCGGCCGGGATCATCTCGCCACACGCACTCGGGCTGCCCGAGGGACGACTTGCCGAGGAGTACCTGTCGCTCATCGAGGTTCTCGACACCGCCCACAGCAAGGGTGGGCGGCGGCTCGCCGAGCTGATCGACTGCGGCAGCGCGGCGGACGGGATCCCGCACGACTACGAGGACTCGGCCAGTGGCGACGGGCTCAGTGAGACCGAGCGCGACATCCTCGAATTGGCGGTCGCCCGCGAGATCGAAACCCGCTCGGCCGCGCGAGCCACGATTCCCGGCGGCTGGCGACGCTGGGCTAGCGAGAGGCTGCATCCCGCCGTCGACTGGCGCGCCGAGCTCGGCGCGATGCTGCGCCGCGGAGCGCGGCAGGCGGCAGGCCGGGTGGACTTCTCCTATAGCCGTCCCTCCCGGAGGCCGGCCGTCGACAGCATCGTGATGCCTGCGATGGTCGCTCCCGCACCAGAGATCGCGCTGGTCATCGACACCTCCGGCAGCATCACCCCCGCGATCCTGACCGGCTTCCTCGCCGAAGTGACGGCGATCATCGCCCGCGCCAGTGGACCGAGCCGACGGCTGCACGTGATCTGCTGCGACCTGAACGCCCACCCCGTCCAGACCATCCGCCGCGCAGAGGACATCGAGCTGCTCGGCGGCGGCGGCACGGATATGCGCGAGGGCATCAGCGCCGCGCTCGCGCTGCGACCCCGGCCTGATCTGATCCTTGTCCTCACCGACGGGCAAACCCCGTGGCCGGACCACCGCCCGCCCGTGCCGGTCGTGGTCGGCCTGGTCGAACCCGGCCCCGGCTACCACACCGAGACACCGCCACCTGGATGGGCACATGTCATCGCCCTCCCTGCCACTGCATAAGGAGCACCCATGACCATCGCCTACGACGACCATCCCGACCCCGAGCCCGAAGACCTCCACCGTTGGACCGAGCGCGGCTTCACCGTGGCCGAAGCACGCCGCTGGATCGACAACGGATTTCTGCTGGGCTCAGCCGAACGCTGGCGCGGCAGTGGCGTCTACACTCCGGGCGACGCGTACGCCTGGCGCACCGCCGGCCTCAGCCCCTACACCGTGCAACCGTTGCTGCGCGCCGGGATGACACCCCGCGACGCCGTGCAATGGCACGAACTCGGCTACAGCCACACCGAGGCCGCAGAACGGCACCTCGCCGGAGAACGACCACGCCCCCGACGCTGGTGGCGGACCCTGCTCGGACACCGCCCTCGCAAGTCGGACACGCTGACCGGCGAACAGTCCGCGACCATGCGGGCGCTGCTCCGCTCCGGAGTTCCTGTCGCGACCGGACGCGCTTACCTCGACGCCGGATGGCGCGATGCCGCAACGGCAGTGCCCTGGGCCAGAACCGGCCTCGACCCGGCACAGGCCGCCGTGTACCACAGCATCGGCTTCACCCCCTCCGAAGCATCACCCCTCGCTGAAGCCGGCCACGACGGCTTCGAACTCCTACGGCAGTGGTGGGACGCAGGCATCCCCCGAACGGAAGTCCCTGCCTGGGCCGTCGCCGGATTCACGCCCGACGACGCCCGTCACGCCCGCGACGCCGGCACGACCGCCGAACACGCCGCCGTGCTCCGAGCGCTCAGCGGCCAGAGCGCCCCGAAACCACCCGAAGAAAGGAACTGACATGACCGCGATGATCAGCGCCACCGACCTCCGCAAAACCTACGGAAAGAAACAGGCGCTCGACGGATTCACGCTCTCCGTGGACGAAGGAACAGTATGCGGGCTGCTCGGCCCCAATGGTGCGGGAAAGACCACGGCGGTCCGCATTCTCGCCACGCTGCTGAAAGCCGACTCGGGTAAGGCCAGCATCGCCGGACACGACCTCACGACAGACTCCGACCGAGTACGCGCCGCGATCGGATTCACCGGACAGTTCTCGGCCGTCGACGAGATCCTGACCGGACGGCAGAACCTCGACATGTTCGCCCGGCTCTACCACCTCGACCGACGACAGGCGCGCCAACGAACAGACGAACTGCTCGACAGGTTCGCACTCCACGACGCCGCCGACCGACCCGCAGGCGGCTACTCCGGCGGGATGCGGCGTCGCCTCGACCTCGCTGTCAGCCTCATCCTCGCACCACGTGTGCTCTTCCTCGACGAGCCGACCACCGGCCTCGATCCACGCACGCGCGCCGAGGTCTGGACCGACATCCGAGAACTCGTGTCGGCGGGCACAACCGTCCTGCTCACGACCCAGTATCTCGATGAGGCCGACCACCTCGCCGACCAGATCGCCGTCATCGACAGCGGGACGATCATCGCCCGCGGCACACCCCGCGAACTCAAAGAGAGCGTCGGGGGTGACCGGATCGAACTCGCACTCCGCGACGAGAAACAGACGAAAGCGGCCGCACGCATCGTCGCCACCTCGACCGGCACTGACCCCGGCATCGACCTCCACCGTCGCCGCGTCAGCGCGCCCGCTCCCGAACGATTCCACAACCTGAGCACCACCATGCGACAACTCCACGAGGCAGGCATCGACCCCGAAGACATCGCCCTGCGCCAACCGACCCTCGACGACGTGTTCCTCAAGCTCACCGATCGGAAGGAGAAGACAGCATGACATCGCTCGCACCCCACACCGCAACCGTCCCCGGCTCGCCGTCACGGTGGGCTCTGCACGACAGCCTGATCGTAACCCGCAGATACCTCACCCACTTCCGCCAGCAACCATCACGACTTGTCGGCAACCTCCTCTTCCCGATCGTCATGGTGATCATGTTCGGGTACGTGTTCGGGAGCGCGATCACGCTGCCCGACGGCGGCAACTACCGCGAGTTCCTGATGCCCGGGCTGTTCGTGATGACGATGGCGCTCGGCATGGCACAGACCGTCATCTCCGTCACCACCGACACCGCCAAGGGCATCACGGACAGGTTTCGCACGATCCCCATGTCAGGCGCCGCCGTCGTCACCGGACGAAGCCTCGCCGACCTTGCGGCATCCGTCCTCGAACTGATCGCCCTGCTCGCCTGCGGCCTGCTGGTCGGCTGGCGCGCCAACGGAACCGTAGGGCAGACCCTCGCGGCGATCGGGCTCCTGCTGCTTCTGCGCTACGCGCTCGCGTGGGTCGGCATCTACCTCGGCCTCGCACTGCAGTCGCCCGACCTCGCGAGCGTCGCCCTCGCGCCCATCTACCCGCTGACGATGATCTCCAACGTCTTCGTCCTCCCTGCCCAGATGCCGGCCTGGCTCGGGGTCATCGCCGAGTGGAACCCACTTTCCGCCACAGTCACTGCCACGCGCGAACTCTTCGGCAATCCCGGCATCACGACATCGACATCATGGGCCGCCGAGAACGCGACACTCCTCGCCATCGCCTGGCCCTTCATCCTCATCGCCGTGTTCCTCCCCCTGGCAGCCCGGCGGTACCGGTACCTCGCCGCGTAGGAGCAACGATGCGTCCTCACGCCATCGTCGTGTGCCTCCACCCGCGGATAGCTCGCGTGCGCTGACCCCATCATGTCCACCACCGTGACTCGGTTCGCGCTGCACCCGATCGAGGAACACGTAGGCGGTTTCGCTCCTGTTTTCGCACGGACCAGCACGGTGCACGCGCCGATTGATCCCGTCGCCTACGACTGCGTAAAACTGATCTTCGTTCGATCAGGCTCGGCGATCCTGTTCAGCGAGTTCGGTGAGAAGCCAGGCGTCCAAACGAGCCCGTCTAGCCCACAATCCACATGATTCCGGGCATCAGATCATGCAGAGCACGTCACGAGATGCATGGTTTGCATGATTCTGGTCCCCTTCTGGTCCCCCTCATCAATCACGAAGATCCTGAATGAGGTTGCTCCGCGGTGCGAACCGCAGCCCGAGCGCCGGGATCACCGCTGCTGCCTGAGAGCACTTGCCACAGGTCCCTCAGGTCAGAACCAGCGAGGTCTGACCCGCGCGGAACGTGCCGACCCCAAACAGCGTCAGACAGTTGCGAGAGGAACTCACGCGCCTCTGACGGACGAAGGGACCCTGGTTCGTGGCCCTGTGCGAACTCCGCCCCGAGCGAGTTAGCTGCCGTTCTTGGAACTGAACTCATCCGCATCACCACGCCTGCCTCGGTGTTGACCCCGTGATAGAGCATCGCACCGAGCAAGTTGATGCTTCGCAGGTCGCTCTCGCTGACGTTCTCAAAATCGATACCGCTCGTGGGCAACTTGGACAGGGCTGTAATCCCCCACGTACCAGCCGTCGCAAGGTTTCGGTAGATGGCCTTCGTCGCCTCCGTAAGCGCGGCAGTCGGGCTTGCCGCATCGCCGAAGTATCGCTCGGCGATCGATTTGATGGAGACGCCGGCAACCCAGTCGGCAGCGATCTTCGCTGCCCTTTCGCCGATCCCAGCACCGACGCCACTCAGCTCATCGATGCTGTCTCTGATCTGCGGAAGTTGAAGCATGACCCGCATGAGGTCAGGGAGAGCACTCGACGTGACATCGCCAAACAGGCTGCCCGGTTGCCAATCACTCGCATCGAGGGACTTGTCCATCCGACGCATCTCGCCCATCGCAGAACGGATGCCTTCCGGAGTGAATCCCGTGCTATCGGCGAGCGTCGTCGTTTCAACGTTCTGTGCAAGCTCAGCAGCATAAGCCCGCGTCGCCTCCAGAAGCCTCAGACCCTTCTGCCGTTCAGCGGGACTCGCCTCGGCTAGGGACGAGTATCCGAATGTGTTGCGTAGCAGCAGCTCTGTTTCAGACAGAACAGCGTCAAGGTTCTTCTTTTGAGCGAATAGATGTGCGACGTAACTACGGAAGTCCGCCCATTGATCGTTGTAGAGCGATCGTTCTAGGTTGAGCAGTCGGCCAGCATCTTCAAGTTCATCCAAGAGAACGACAAGCCTAGAAAGAAGCGCCCCTGCTTGTTCCGACAAGAACTGCGCTAGCGACTCTCGATCGCCTTCTTTGCTGGAAATCCCGACGACGCCGATGCTGTCGTGATCCACACGGCCTGCTCTGCCCGCGAGATTCCAGAACTCGCGGGCAGTCATAGGACGGTTGAACTTGCCGCTGGGCAGATTCCGACTTGCGAGGAAGATGGACGAGACCGGGAAGTTCAGACCCTGAGAAAGCCCCGTCGTAGCGACCAGAATCCGCAGTTTTCCCTGCTCGGCGAGCCATTCCATCAGTGCGCGCGTCTCGTCGGACAGTCCTGCATGATGCACCCCAATCCGGCGAGCAAGCATGCCAATGAGTGCGTAGTCCTCGCTGATTTCTGCTGCCAGATAGCGCTGCACCAGGGCGATGTCGGGATCATCCACTTCCGGAAGCTCTCCTGACAACTCCTCGGCAATGGTCCAAACGGTCGGGATAGTGGAGCAGATCACGATCGCGGTTCCCCGCTCAGACAGCGTTAGCGCCGATGCGCCAGCGATCTTGCTAAGACTGTTCTTGATACTAGAAAACGTCCGATCAAGTTGGGGCGCTTCCCCAATCTGGTAAAGGCCGGAGACATTCATTGATGAGCCGCTTGTCAGCATTGGCTCGAAAGACAGTCGCCAGTCTCTTCCCCGCCCAGAGAGCGGAGCTACTGCTGATACAAGGCCGATCAACCGATCGTTGGGTTGCCAAGGGGTTGTTGCAAGACTGATGCTCTTTCCAGTTCTCGGAGCCAGCCATCGGGCGAGGTCGTCTCCGTTCGGCACATAAGGCATGAGCAACAAGAAGTTCGCCTGGGTGCAGTCTCGTTTGACAGCGGCCAACAATAGTTCGATGCGGATGCCGCGATCGGAATCTTCAATGTTGTGTGCCTCATCGAGCACCAACAACGCGAGCGGGCGATCAATCGCCGCATTGCGGATTGCCAGGTGGAGCTTCTCTGGAGTTGCCACCAGCACGTCAAATGGAGACTCATTGAGCATTCCGGCTTCGATCTCATCTATCTCCACAGCGGAAGTGAGTTCCTCGACCCGAATGCCGCTGGGTCCGAGGTCTCGCCTCAGCCGTCGAGTGATCTGCGAGACGAGCGCCCTTGTCGGGGCCACATATGCGACCCAGCCCTTGTCCTGCTTGAACTGGCTAATAGCTTGAACGATCTTGAACTCGGCGAGGATGGTCTTGCCCGCGCTCGTAGGAAGATCGACAACTACCGCGGCGCTTGCCGGGTCCAAGAGTCCCTGTTCCTGAATTGCTATGCGTTGCGGGGGCAGCATCTCGAACATCGAGCGTTGTCGGGTCGCAATTTCGACGATGCTCCGAATCTCGGGACCGATTCGCGTGACAGACCACAGTGCACCCGCCACCATGCGCTGAGCCATCGCGCGCTGCCACTGGAGAACCACTACGAATGCTGGATCGGCAGACTGCTGTGCCGCGGAAATCGCTCGGTCGAAGTGGAAGTCAAGTTGTGTAGCGACATCGGCTGGCTCCCCCTGCATCAGGTATGTAGCAACCATCTCCGAAAGCCTGGCCCAGTGGTACAAGGCCACCAGACGCCACCCGGCGACCTGCAGGTCTTCGGGCCGTGATTGCGCATTGAAGAGAAGCTCCTCATTCTCTCGCTGCTCTGCCCGCAGCCGCGCCACGGTTTCTGCAACGCCTTCAAGATCGTGCCATCCGTCTTTGCGAAGTAGCCGAGTCCAAACCTGCCCGAGGTCACTTGAGAACACGTGTGTCCCATGAGTCGTCAGATTGGAAGAGTTCCGGGGTGACTTCGCGCTCGCGCATCCAGGCTCGGTACTCCGCCCAGCGGTCTGAACAGTATGCGAGCGCGCCGAGCTGGAGGACTTGATGTACCAGCGCTTCCAACGAGTCGAGCTTCATTGGAAGCGCCCGAAGTAGAGCGAACGCCTCGTGGGCCGCGGCCTCCGCCACCGCGGCTTCTGCTGCACCCGAGTGCAGCGACACCTGGGCGAGGGCCTCGATGCCTTCGCTCGCGACAATCTCGTAGGCGAAAGCGACGTCTTGGATGAGAGTCTCGGTCGCAGCGTCGTGAGAGCCCTCGCGGTGAAGCTGGCGACCAAGGTTCGAGTCGACATACATGGAGGCAGCCGCGTCGTGGGCCGCCTTCACTCGGTCGGCGCCGAGGGCTTCGATTGCCCAGTGTGACCTGAGACGACTGATTGCTTCGCGGGAGATAGTCATGCCGCGGTCTCCAATACGACCGAAGCATCAGCGACCTGAGCCAGTAGTTCGGCGGTCAGGTAGATCGCGACGACTTCGTGATGCTCGCGGCGCTGCTCGCGGCCCGTTCCTCGGAGGTGTCCGGGTTGCAGGTCGGGGACGTGGACTTCGGCAAGAACCTCGTCGTGATCCGCCGGCAGGTGTTCCCCGGCAAGGGCGGCCTGGTCACCAAGCCGACCAAGAGCCGCAAAGAGCGCCGCGTGCCGATCCTGGAACCTCTCCGGCCTGTGCTGGAACGCCTCGCCGACGGCAAGCAGCCGGAGGACTCGTTGCTGGTCGGCCCGAAAGGCGGCTACCTCACCACCGCGACCGTCCGCGACGCCACGAACTGGGACGGCATCGTCGCGAAGCTCGGGCTGCCCGACCTCACCCGGCACGGCCTGCGGCACACCGGAGCGACCTGGATGGCCGACGCCGGCATCCCGCTGCACGTGCTCCAGGACATCCTCGGGCACGCCTCGATGGAGACCACTCGCGGCTACCTGCACCCCGACGACCGCCACCTCGCGTCGGCGGCCGAGCAGGCCAACGCCTTCCTCTCAGCCGCCGGACAGCGCAAGCAGGCCCGGCGCAGCGGCCCGGCGACCAGGA
This sequence comes from Cumulibacter soli, assembly GCF_004382795.1. Classification (NCBI taxonomy): domain Bacteria; kingdom Bacillati; phylum Actinomycetota; class Actinomycetes; order Geodermatophilales; family Geodermatophilaceae; genus Cumulibacter; species Cumulibacter soli. Next base: position 32,251 of record NZ_SMSG01000010.1, read on the forward strand.
GCCTGTGATGCGTTCCGAGGCCGCGGGAGTGCTGCCGAAGGCTTTCTGGTCCCCTTTTGGTCCCCTTATCCACAGGAAGCCGGTCCGCGGCACCCTGCGCGTCCACAGGCGGTCGTCCCGCACCATGCCGGGGGACCAGAGAGGGACCACAGAAAACCACCCCCGACAGCCATACACACATTTTGGCCATTAACCCCGGACATGATGAAGCCCAGGCGAGAAACCTACTCTCACCTGGGCTTTTACGTCGGGCTGACAGGATTTGAACCTGCGACCCCCTGACCCCCAGTCAGGTGCGCTACCAAGCTGCGCCACAGCCCGTGGCTACTCATATCAATGGGTCGGATTCTCGCCCGAACCGATTGATTACTCTAGCCCATGTCGCGACGCCAGACGCCGTCGGCACCCGGTTTCGGCAAGACCCGCCGCATCGAGCGAGCCGCTGCTCTAGTCATACCGACAATCAAACAGCAGGTTCACTCCGACGAACGCAGAGCGCACATTACCTACCCAAAATGGCCTTGAACCTTGCGTCCCGATAACCATCGGTGAGACCTAGGTCATACAGCGCTACCGTAGGCCGATCCAAATGCCGGGGCCGAGTGACGGACCCCCGACGGGATACCAACCGCACCACTCTCATCTACGGCACGGGGGTCGATTGACTCATGAAAAAAACACAGGCCTGGTTCGGGCTGCTGGCTACTGCCACACTCGCACTCACCGCGTGTTCCAGCAAGGCCGATGACGACAGCGGCTCCGGCGGCGGAGACCTCAAGTCTGACGCGGGTGTTACCGACGACGAGATTCGGCTCGGCGTGCTGACCGACACTTCCGGCGTATTCAAGGCGATCGGGCTCAACCTCACCCAAGGCAACGAACTCTGGGCAGACCACATCAACGCAGAAGGTGGGATCTGCGGACGAGAGATCGTGCTCGATGTGAAGGACCACGGGTACAAACCCGACAATGCGATCTCGCTGTATGACCAGACCAAGGACAGCGTGGTCGGCTTCATGCAGATCCTCGGCTCCCCCATCATCGCGGCGGTCAAGGGGAAGTTGGACACCGACCAGATCATGTCCGTGATCGCAACGCAGTCCACGATCAACCTGGACGTCGACGAACTGATCATGATCGGTACCGGCTACGACTCGGAGATGATCAACGCCATGTCGTGGGCCACGGAGCAGGGCACAATCCCCGAGGGTGGAAAGATCGCGCATATATATGTCGACTCGGAGTACGGCCAGAACGGACTGATGGGCTCGCAGTACTACGCCGAGCAGAACGACCTCGAAGTCATCCCGGTGCCGGTTTCAGCCACCGACACCGATATGACCACGACGATGACCAAAATCAAGGCTCAGGATGTCGATGCGATTGCGCTGACCACAACTCCTGCCGGCACCGCCTCGATCGCTGTCCAGAACGTGGCCCAGGGCATGAACCTGCCGTTGCTCGGCAGCAACCCGACCTTCGCTCCCACGATCCTGTCGGACCCGAGCGTGGTCTCCGCACTCAAGCACCTCACCGTTTTCCTCGGCGGTGAGCCGTACGCCGGCGACAGCGACCTCAGCAAGGAGATCCAGGAGAACTTCGCCGAGAAATACCCTGACGAGGAGCCGGGCTACGGTGTGCCCTCCGGATACCTCGAGGCGCTCGCGTGGCAGGCGATCCTGGAAAAGGGTTGCGAGAACGGCGATATGACGCGCGAAGGTCTCCTTGAAGCGCGCCTCGGGCTGACCGAAGTCGACGCACAAGGCCTATCCGACGACATGGACCTCTCCGATCCCGGCGCTCCCCCCGTTCGGTCGACGTACGCGTTCGAGATCGATCCGGATACGCCCGGGGGCGAGAAGATCATCGACGGCCCGTTCACGTCCGATGAAGCGAAGGACTACAAGTTCCCGCATCAACAGAACTAACAACCCGAACGAGGGCGCGGGTGTCGGGACTACCCACCGACACCCGCGCCCCGCGAACAGCAGCTGCTGAAAACGCAGCGTCAGAGGTGCCTCATCGATGTATCGCCGATGATTGGCCTCTCACACTGCGCTTTCAGCCGCGAAAGCCCACCGTACGTTTCAGCCGCGAAAGTCAGGGAACAGGTCTAAGCGACCTTGTAGACGCGTCGCGCAGTCTGCTCGAATAGTGCTGCCTTCTCCGACGCCGACGCGTCCGCGACCATCTTCTTGAAGGCATTCCACAGAATCACGTAGTTCGTCGATTCCCGATCAACGGGGAAGTTCGATTCGAACATGCACCGCTCGACGCCGAACTTCTCAATAATATAAGCGAACGGCTCGCCCCAGCGAGCGACCAAGTCTTCGCTGGACGGCGCTACATCGAGCTTTTCGAATCCGGCGCCAAACCGCGGCATACCGATCCCGCCGAGTTTCACCGTCACGTTCGGGCAGGTCGCCACGTCGGCCAAACCCTTACGCCACACCGCATCGACCTCGGCTTGCTTGTTCGCATACTCGCCGATCCCCAGCGGGCCGCCGATGTGATCAAGCACGATGGTGCACTCGGGGACGGCTCGCGCCAGGTCTGCGACCTCGCCCAACTGCTCGTGGTACACCCATGCATCCAGGGTCAAATCGCGCTTTGCGAGTTCGCGCACGCCAGCGCGGAAATCCTCGGTCAGCAGCATGCCGGGCGTGGGGTTGAAGTGGGTGCGGCTCACGGCCGGGTCCTCGACGTACGCCGTGGCATGTCGAATGCCGCGAAATAGGCCTTTCCCCACTTCCAGGTGCCCATCAAGGACCTCACCGGCCCGCTGGCCGAGCATCATGTCGGCGTGCGAAACGATTCCACCGATCTTCGCGCCGCCGGCCTCCTCGGCGATCCGGGCAGCATCTGCAGCACGTGCGGTCTCCCCCAGCGGTTTGAACTCCCTCGGTCCGTCGGGGCGGTAGTCCCACACGCAGTCGATGAACACGGTCGCCAGCACGTTATGTCCAGCACCGGTGTCGTCATGCAGTTGCGGAACGAGGTATGGCTGCAGATTGCGCGCGTCCCAGAGGTGATGGTGTGGGTCGACGATGGGCAAACCCGGATCGATGACCTCCTCAGTTCGGCTGGCCAAAAATTCCTCGCTCCACGAGTACGGCATTCCTCGACCTCCAGGTCTCAGCAAGATGGCCCACGATCGCGGGCCGGTTACGTCGATTTGATCGAGACCCGCGGCGCGTGTCAAGAATCCGCGCGCGCCTCGTCACGGTCGGCCCAGTCCAACAGCGGCGCGATATCAAACACGGCATCGTCGATTCCAGCATGCAGATCGCCCAGCCGCGCGAATCTCTCCGGCACAGTGCGCACGGTCAACTCACGCGGATCCACGGCGTCAATCTCCGACCACTCCAGCGGGGTCGACACCGTGGCGAGTGGATTTCCACGCACGGAGTACGCCGACGCCATGGTGTGATCGCGCGCGTTCTGGTTGTAGTCGATAAACACAGCCGCCGGGTCGCGGTCTTTACGCCACCAGGTGGTCGTCACGTCATCGGGCAGGCGGCGCTCCACCTCACGGGCGAAGGCAAGCGCCGCTCGGCGTACGTCGGAGAATCCGTGCACCGGCTCGATTCGCACATAGATGTGCATGCCATTTCCACCCGAGGTCTTCGGCCAACCGATCGCACCGAGTTCATCAAGCACTTCGTGCGCGACGCCGGCGACACGGCGAATGCGATCGAACGGCGCATCAGGCATCGGGTCGAGGTCAATGCGCCATTCATCGGGCATCTCTGTATCGGCGCTGCGGCTGTTCCATGGGTGAAACTCCACCGTTGACATCTGTACGGCCCAAATGACGCTCGCCAATTCGTCGACACATAGTTCATCGGCGGTCTGGTTGTACCGCGGGAAGTGCAGGCGGACGGTCGGCACCCAGTCAGGTGCGCCGCGCGGTAGCCGTTTCTGATGCACCTTGGTACGCATAGTGCCGTCGGCGTCCACCACGCCGTCCGGGAACCGGTGCAGCATGCACGGCCGCTGCTGCAGCGCCCGCACGATCCCGTCGCCGACCGCTATGTAGTAGTAGGCCAGGTCGAGTTTGGTGATGCCCAGCCCGGGGAAGTACGGACGCTGCGGGCTGGAGATTCGCACGGTGCGATCGCCGATCTCCAACTCGACGGGGGCGCCGTGGGCGCTGCGCGATGCCATGCACCTCACACTACTTCTTGCGGCTCCCGGCGAACCGCTCCTTGGCTGCGGCGAAGTCTTCGGACATTGAGCAGATGACCTGCGAGCGCATTTCCGTCTCGAGATGCTCGCGGAACCCCTGGCCGTACATGCTGGCGTTCAAGAGTTCCTTGGTATGCCGCACGCCGAACGCTGGCTTGGCCGCAATCTCTTCGGCGAGTTCAATCGCGCGCGCCCGGGGATCCTCGGCTATCTCCTCGGCCAGCCCGAGTTTCAGCGCCTCCTGCGCGTCGATCGGCTTAGCGGCGTAGAACGCCTTGGCCGCTGCACCTGCCCCGATGAGTCGCGGCAGGAGCCACGTCAAACCGAGGTCCCCCGCGGACATGCCGATATTCGAGAACGGCGCGAGGAATCGCGCGTCGGCGCTGACGATGCGCATATCGCAGGCGACGGCATTGGCGAAGCCGCCGCCGACGGCGTGACCGCGGACGGCGGCAATGATCGGTTGCGGCATCTCGCGCATCAGCACGATCGCTGCGACGCTTGTTCGCAATCGCTCATAGGTCGCCGTGACGCTGCCGCCAAAGTCGGATTCCAGGTCGAGTCCGGCGCTGAAGGACGTACCTTCCCCGGTCAGCACGACCGCTCCGATATCGTCGCGTCCGGCGATATCCGTCAGGGCCGCGATCAGTTCGGGCACGGTGTCCTCGCCGATGGCGTTCAACTTCTCCGGACGGTTGAACGACACCGTAGCAACGCGGTTGGCACTCGATACCAGAACTGCGACCATAATTCCCTCCAAATAACTTGGTTGATTGACACAGTTGCGTACGTCGAATCACAAAACAGGCCACTGAAACGGGCGACGTCCGAAAGTCTTCTTCATTAGCGTTGATTCGATCTTCAAGTTTGAATCATTTCGGGATGGGGGCTAAGATGGCTCGACCGTCGGTGCCGCTAATAGTTCGGCCGACTGTACTTCAGCGGGCGCTCGACCTCATCGAAGAGGTCGGCTACGAACAGTTCAGTCTGCCGCGCCTGGCCAAGATCCTCGGCGTACAACCGCCATCGCTCTACCATCACTTCGCCAGCCGGGCAGAGCTTCTCGATGAGGCCGCCCTCTCTGTGCTTAGGTCTGCGGACCTACCGCCACTCGATGACATCTCGGTGCCATGGCCGGACCTCTGCCTGGAATCCGCACGCGCCTTCCGAGACCTGAGCCTGGCGCGGCCCCAGGTCGCACCGCTGATCGTTCACTACCTCGCGGTGAACGGCATGCCGAATGCCAACGACCGAGCTGTGCAGGAACTGCACGAGCACGGCATCAGCGATCACGATGCGCGACGCGTCATCGAGGGCCTGGAGCGCATCACCTTAGGCCTCATCAGCGTTGAGGTGCAGCGGACCCTCGCCCGGGGTACGAGCGACGCTCCGCGCGGCCGCTCCGACGAGGAGATATTCGTCGATACGATCCGCGCCTTCCTGGTCGGCGTTGACGCCGATATGACCTATCAGCGCAACACCGACCGGCGCGATACTAGTTAAGCGACCTTGACGACAGCTTTGCCGAAGTTCTCGCCACGCAGCAGACCGATGAACGCATCGATGGCGTTCTCCAGCCCCTCGGTGACGTCCTCGCGGTAGGTGATCTTTCCGGCCGCGATCCACTCCTGCATCTCCCCACGGAACTGCGCCAACTGATCGTTGTATTCACGCACCAGGTAGCCGCGCACGGTCAAGCTCTTCTGCAGGATGGTCCGCATCGTCACGGGAACCCGGTTCGGGCCCTCCGGCAGCGCGGTGTCGTTGTAGCTTGCGATCAGACCGCACAACGGCACCCGGCCAAAGTCGTTCATCCGCGGAAGCACGGCCTCCCACACCTTGCCGCCGACGTTCTCGAAGTACACGTCGATTCCGTCCGGCGTCGCCGCCTCGAGCTGCTGGACGAAATCGTCGGCTCGATGGTCGACTGCCGCATCGAAGCCGATCTCCTTCAGGTACGCAACCTTCTCCGGGCCACCGGCGATGCCGACGGCGCGCGCGCCCTTGAGCTTCGCGATCTGACCCACGACGACGCCGACGGCGCCGGTGGCGGCAGCAACCACCACAGTCTCCCCTGATTGCGGCTTACCGATGTTCAGCAGCCCGGTGTACGCGGTCATGGCCGGCATCCCTAGTACGCCCAGGTACTGCGAGAGCGGCACCGAATCATCAACCTTCGCGAGGTTCTTGCCCTCCTCGATGGAGTGCGTCTGCCAGCCCGCGTAACTCAGCACGGCGTCGCCGGCGCGCAGCGAGTCGAAGCGCGACTCAACCACCCGAGAGACGGTCCCGCCGACCATCGGATCGCCGATCTCAACACTGGCGGCGTACGACTTGGCGTCATTCATCCGCCCACGCATGTACGGATCGAGCGAGAGGTACTGCGTCTCGAGCAGCACCTGGCCGTCGGCCAGTTCAGGCAGTGCGAGGGTTTCGGTGCGGAAGTTTTCGTGTGTCGGCTCCCCGACTGGCCGTGAGGCCAGCACGATCTGGGTGGTATTCGTCATGGAATGCGACTCCTTCAGCGGGTACGTCTGTGGACACGAACGGTGCTGCCCAACCTAACTCGAAGTCAACATAGAGTGCAGACATGGGTTCATTCACGGTGCCACTGTCCATCCTCGACCTCGCCTCCGTCGTCAGGGGCGAGCGGATCGCGGAGAGCTTCGCCGCGAGCGTCGACCTCGCCCAACGAGCCGAGCGGTGGGGTTTCGAGCGGATCTGGTACGCCGAACACCACAACATGTCCAGCATCGCCTCCTCGGCGACCAGCGTGCTGATCGGACACATTGCCGGGCACACCTCGACGATCCGGCTCGGATCGGGCGGAGTCATGCTGCCGAACCACTCCCCGCTGGTCATCGCTGAGCAGTTCGGCACCCTCGCGGAAATCTACCCAGGCCGGATCGATCTCGGCCTCGGCCGCGCTCCGGGCACCGATCAAGTCACCATGCAGGCGCTGCGCCGCAACAACGCCTCCGCAGACAGCTTCCCCCGCGACGTACAAGAGTTGCAGGGGTATCTCGGCGACCACTCGCTTCTGCAGGGGGTCAAAGCCGTCCCCGGACGCGGAACGCACGTGCCGCTCTACATCCTTGGATCGTCGTTGTACGGCGCCCAGCTCGCCGCCGCGCTCGGCCTACCGTTCGGGTTTGCGTCCCACTTCGCGCCCGACTCGCTGCACCAGGCCATTTCGATCTACCGCGAACGGTTCGAACCCTCCGAACAACTCGCCGAGCCGTATGTGATCGTCGGTGCCGGCGTGATCGCCGCCGACACCACCGACGAGGCCCAACGCCTGCTACAGGACAGTCGACGCAAGCGATTCGTGTCGATGTTTGGTCGCGGCCGAAACTTCACCGACGCGGAGATCGAAGAGCACCTCGCCGGACCGGGCGGGATGCAGGTCGACCACATGCTCACCTACACCGCCGTGGGAGACGGGCCACAAGCCAAGGCCTTCCTCGCCGACCTACAACAGAAGACGCAGGCCAACGAGCTGATCCTGGTCTCCAATGCCACCGAGCGCACCGCATGGCTTCGCTCGTTCGAGATCGTCGCCGAGCAGTGCCTAAGCAGTTGAAGCGTTAGCGCTGGCGGCGCTGCCGCTCCTTGACGCTGATTCGGATCGGCGACCCGGTGAAGCCGAAGTCCTCACGCATCCGCCGCTCAATGAACCGCAAGTATTGCGGCTCGAGGAATCCGGTGGTGAAGATGATGAACCGCGGCGGGCGCGACGAGGCTTGGGTGGCGAATAGGATCCGGGCCTGCTTACCGCTGCGCACCGGGTGCGGGTGGGCCGACACGATTTCGGACAGCCACGCGTTCAGTTTCGCCGTCGGTACCCGGGTGTCCCACGATTCCAACGCGGTCCGCATCGCCGGCGCCAACTTATCGACTGCACGCCCCGTGCTCGCGGAAATGTTGACCCGCTGCGCCCAGGGAATCCGTACGAGTTCGCGTTCGACCTCTTTGTCCAGGCGCAGTCTGCGTTCCTCGTCGACCAGGTCCCACTTGTTGAAGGCCAGCACCAATGCTCGACCGGATTCGACCACTGAGGTAATGATGCGCTGGTCCTGCTCATTGATCGGTTCTGAGGCATCCAGCAGGATCACGCATACCTCGGCCTGCTCGATCGCCGACGCGGTACGTAATGAGGCGTAGTACTCCGCTCCCTCGGCGTTCTTGACACGCTTGCGCAACCCGGCGGTATCCACGAAGTGCCACTGTTCGCCGCCGACCTCCACCACGGAGTCGACTGGATCAACGGTCGTCCCGGCAACGTTGTCGACCACTGAGCGGGTTTCCTTCGCCAACTTGTTCAGCAACGAGGACTTCCCCACGTTCGGCCGCCCCACCAGTGCAACTCTGCGCGGGCCGCCGTATGCCGCGTATGACTCGCGCGGAGCATCCGGCAGTGTGTCCAGGACGACGTCCAGCAGGTCACCCGAGCCGCGTCCGTGTAGCGCCGAGACCGGGTACGGCTCGCCCAGACCGAGGTTCCACAACGTCAACGCGTCTACCTCACCGCGCTCATCGTCGACCTTGTTCGCGACCAGCAGCACGGGCACTTTTGCCTTGCGCAGCAGGCGGACCGCAGCCTCGTCGGTCGTCGTCGCGCCGACCGACCCGTCAACGACGAACAGGATGACGTCCGCGATGTTCATCGCGTGTTCAGCCTGCAGCGCGACGGCGGCCTGCAGCCCCGACGCATCGGGCTCCCATCCACCAGTGTCCATCAGGGTGAACCGGCGTCCACTCCAATTGGCGTCGTACTTCACCCGATCCCGGGTCACGCCCGGCACATCCTGGACTACGGCCGCGCGTCGTCCCAGGATCCGGTTCACCAAGGTCGATTTGCCTACGTTCGGCCGACCCACCACCGCCACGATCGGCGCCGGGGCGGACTGCTCGAAATCATCAGCGTCACCGCCATCCAGCTCGGCGAGTTCGGTGGCGACCCACTCAGGGATCTCGTTTTCGTCGCTCACGGCGTCTGCTTTCCGTCGACCTCAGCAATGATCCGAAGCACGGTCTCGATTGAGGATTCCAACGATAAGTGCGAAGTGTCCACGGTGATCACGCCGTCCGCGGCCCGCTGAAACTCCACCACCGTCGAGTCCTTGGCATCACGCTCGATAACCTGTGCGGTGGTGGCACCCATCGTGCGGGCATCGACCGTCTCGTGCAGTTCGGCGGCTCGCCGCGCGATCCGCGCCTGCGGGTCGGCGGTGATCAGCAGGCGTACGGCGGCATCTGGCGCGACGACCGTGGTCGTATCGCGCCCTTCGAGCACGATCGCGGCACCCGCGGCCACGACCTCCCGCTGGCGACGCACCAACTCAGCGCGTACGTCGAGATTGGTCGCCACGGCCGAGACCGCCTCAGAAACCGCACTGGTGCGGATCGCCTCGGTGACGTCCGCGCCGTTTATCACGATCCGTTGTGCATTTGGATCGGTAGGCACCGGCAGATCCATCCGGCGCGCGAACTCGGCCACCGCCGCCGCATCGTCAAGCGCGATCTGAGCCTGCAGAGCCCCGCGCGTCACTGCCCGGTACATCGCACCGGTGTCCATGTAGCGCAGCTGAAGCGATCGTGCGACGGCCTTGGCCACGCTCGACTTGCCCGAACCCGATGGGCCGTCGATCGCTACGACGCCGCGAAACGCATCGGTCACTGTGCGATATCCCGGCGCAACGCTGCCGCGCCACGCAAGTACACATGCTGGATCTGAGCGCGCGCCTTGTCGGTCTCCACGTGCGCCATGAGCCGAATGACCCGCGGCAACGCACCAGGCACCGGGATCTCCGTCGAGCACATCAGCGGCACGTCGGTAAACCCCATCAGTCGCGCGGCGTGCGCAGGAAAGTCGGAGGTCAGATCGGGGGTGACCGTGAAGATCACGCTGATCATGTCATCGATCGTGAAGTCGTTACGCTCCATCACGGCGCTGACCAGTTCAGCGGTCGCCTCGTGCAGCTCCGTCACATCGTCACGGTCAATCTGGACCGCGCCTCGCACAGCACGTACCGCCACAGCGTCCTCCTCGTCGTTCAGTCCAGCCGGGAATCCGATCAATCTTAGCGGTCTACCCGCATTGAGCGCCGGGCCGCGAAGATTCCGGCGCCGGTGCTACTTCTCGACGGCAGCGTGCAGGTCCGCGATCTCCTTCGAGTTCAGTGGACGCAGAACCCCCGAACGCTGATCACCGAGGTGCACCGGACCGAATTTGGTGCGCGCGAGGCTCTGCACCGGATGCCCCACCGCCTCCAGTAGCCGGCGCACGATGTGCTTGCGCCCCTCGTGCAGTACGACCTCCACCATCACCCGGTTGCCGAACTGCTCGACCAGACGGAACGAGTCGACCCGCGCGAGTCCGTCTTCGAGTTCGATTCCCGCGCGCAGCCGCTTGCCGACGTCCTTCGCGACGGGGCCGACGATCTCAGCTATATACGTTTTCTCCACGCCGAACGACGGGTGCGCGAGCTTATGTGCCAGCGCGCCATCGTTAGTCAGCAGGATCAACCCCTCCGTGTCGGCATCGAGCCGGCCGACGTGGAATAGGCGGATGCCGCGTTCGGTATAGCTCTCGATGTAGTCGCTGAGGGTCCACCGGCCGCGGTCGTCGCTCATCGCCGAGAGCACATCACGTGGTTTGTTCAGGGCCAGGTAGATCATGTCCTCGCGGGTCTCTATCCGCGAGCCATTGACCTGTACGACATCGGTTTGCGGATCGACGCGCATCCCGAGCGATGCGCGTTGTCCGTTGACGCGCACCTTCCCCGCGGAGATGAGATCTTCGCAGACGCGGCGGCTGCCGACTCCGGCGCGGGCGAGCACCTTCTGCAATCGCTCGCCGGCGGGCTTGTGCTCGTCCTTCCAGTTCGCCGATCGACGCTCACCACGCTCGGGGGCCGCGGGTGTCAGATCGAATTCGGCATCGGCGAGTTGGTACTCGTCGTCGTCCGGATCGTAGAAGTCGCCGCCGAGATTCACGTCGTAGGTCCTGCTCATCAGTCCATCTCCATATCGGCGATCGCGGCGAGCCCGGATTCGAGTCGCTCGTCCATCTCAGGGTCCACGTCCGGCAGCAGCGGGGCGATCGGCGGAAGGTCCCGCAACGATTTCAACCCCAGCTTCTCCAGGAACAGGTCGGTCGTGGACAACAGTCCACCACCGGAGCCTTCTTCGTGCCCCGATTCCTCGATGAGTTCGCGAGTCAGCAGGGTCCGTACGACGCCGTCCACATTCACCCCGCGGATCGCGGAGACCCGCGCTCGGGTGACCGGTTGGCGATAAGCGATGACCGCCAGGGTTTCCAGTGCAGCCTGCGTCAGCCTGGTCTTCTGCCCGTCCAGCACGAACCGCTCTACCGCCGGCGCGTACTGCTCACGCGTGTACAGCCGCCAGCCCCCGGCGGCCTCGCGCAATTGAAAGCCACGTCCCTGTTCGTCGTACTCCGCACGCAACCCCTGTAACCGCGCTTCGACGACGTCCTCACCGATACCGATGGCTCGGGCGATATCCATCGCTGCGGTGGGTTGATCCAGCACCAGCAACACCGACTCGATCGCCGGGGTGATGTCCGACTCGAGAATGGTCATTAACTGGTCGGGCTCGGACGGCGCGGTGCCATCGTCCGGGCGCGGCGGCAGTTCGATCTCGACGGGAGCCGGGGCGTTCTCGCTGTCTGGACTCATGCGTATTCCTCGTCGGGGTTGTAGCCGGCGTCCGCAGGCTCGGCGCCGTCGTCGCGCGTAGACCACCGCACGCTGAGGTCACCGAGTGGCACCACCTGTTCGAACGCAACGACCTTCTCGCGGTAGAGCTCCAGCAAGCCCAGGAAGCGAGCGACCACCTCCAGGGTATGCGTGCAATCCTCGGTCAACTCCCGGAAGGTGAGTTGGCGCTTACGTTGTAGCCGTTCGCGCAGGATGCCCATTTGCTCGCTGACGGACACCTGGGCGGCGTGCAGGTGATCCAGGCGTACGGTCTCTGGCGTTTTAGGTGTCATCACCCGAACAGCGATAGCCGCGAACCGCTCGGGGCCCACGCCAATCAGTAATTCAGGGAGCGCCTCGGCAAACTTCGGCTCCAGCGCGACGGCGCGGGGGTACCGGCGTCCGGCCGTGCTGATCATTTCTGCCACCGCGGCGGCGGCTTCCTTGTACGCGCGGTACTGCAGGAGCCGGGCGAACAGCAGGTCACGTGCTTCCAGCAGTGCGAGGTCTTCCTCGTCCTCCACCTCGGCGCGCGGTAATAGCCGCGCGGTTTTCAGATCGAGCAATGTCGCGGCGACCAGCAGGAACCCCGTCGCCTGCGCGAGATCCCATCGATCGCCATCTGCGCGAATGTGCGCAATGAAGTCATCGGTAACCTTCGACAGCGCTACCTCGGTGACATCGAGTTTGTGCTTGCTGATCAACTGCAGCAGCAGATCGAACGGGCCCTCGAAGTTGGTCAACCGAACGGTGAAGGAGCCGCGCGGCTGGTCGTCGGCGGCGATATCCGACTCGTCGAAGTTTTCGACCGTTTCGGTCACGACGCCGCGTCGCGGGCGAGAATCTCACGCGCCAGGTTCCGGTACGCGTCGGCGGCCGCGGAGGTAGGCGCCCAGGAAGTGATCGGCTCACCGGCCACAGTGGTTTCCGGGAATCGCACCGTGCGGTTAATCGTGGTTTGAAACACGATGTCCCCGAACGCCTCGACGATGCGCGAAAACACTTCACGGGCGTGAATGGTGCGCGGGTCGTACATGGTCGCCAGAATCCCGGAGAGTTCCAGCTCAGGGTTCAACCGGTCGCGCACCTTCTCCACGGTGTCGATCAACAGCGCCACACCACGCAGCGAGAAGTACTCGCATTCCAGCGGAATCAACACGCCCTGAGCGGCGGTCAACGCGTTGACCGTCAGCAGGCCAAGCGACGGCTGGCAGTCGATCAGGATGTAGTCGTACTGCGGCAACAGCGGGCGCAGTACGCGTTCGAGTGTCTGCTCGCGGGCGACCTCATTGACGAGTTGGATTTCGGCCGCAGACAGATCAATATTCGCTGGCAGCAGGTCCACGCCCTTGACTGAGGTACGCAGCACGACGTCGGTGGGGTTGGTCCCCCGCTCCACCAGCAAGTTGTAGACAGTCACGTCCAAATCGTGCGGGGCGATCCCGAGCCCGACCGACAGTGCGCCCTGCGGGTCGAAGTCGACCAACAACACCCGACGTCCGAACTCCGCGAGCGCCGCGCCGAGATTAATGGTGGACGTCGTCTTACCGACACCGCCCTTCTGGTTGCATACCGCGAGCACCACCGCCGGACCAGTGCTGACCAGCGGAGCGGGATCAGGCAGGTCGTGCTGACGTGCCTTCGCCGGATCCTCACCCATCCCGCGACGCTTTGGTTTGGGTTGCGATTCCTGCTCGCCGGCAGGAGCGTCCTCGAACGGCAATTGATCGGCAGCGGCCGGCCGTGGCGATACCGCCGCCGCGCTCGATCCCGCGGAGGTATCAGCGACCGGAGATGATTCGACCGTCTGTGGATCAGTCTCAGGCTGAGGTTGAGACTGAGGATCAGGTGGAGGTTGGTGGGAACCGTCAACGATGAGCGGCGACAGCGACTGCCATTCGCTAGCTGCTGGAGCTCCCGGATCCTGCGCATCGGAGAGGTCCTGCGGGACGTACGTGCCGTTGTCGACGGCGTCGTCATGCCCATGAACTGGCGTCTCGGACGGGCGATCGGGCGGGAAAGTCATGGCAGCGGTCAAGACCTCTCGGTCGGAAACTACGAGGCGTACCCGACGAGTCTAAGGCACAGCACGAGCGCCCCGGAAACCTCAAGTAGCCCTAGAGAGTGTCGCGCTAACGTGCTCGCGGATGGCTGGTCGCGTAAACCTCACGGAGCTTGTCGACCGTCACCAGCGTGTAGACCTGCGTTGTGGTCACCGAGGCGTGACCGAGCAGTTCCTGCACCACGCGGACGTCCGCCCCGCCGTCGAGTAGGTGAGTGGCGAACGAATGCCGCAGCGTATGCGGTGAGATTGGTACGTCGATATTCGCTCGCTCGGCGCACGCCCGCAGGATCGCCCACGCGCTCTGCCTCGACAGCGGGCCGCCGCGCGAATTCAGGAACAGTCTGCTGGAGCTGCGCCCGGATACGCTCAGCGTCGGGCGAGAGCGCACCCGGTAGGCCTCGATCGCCGCTAGCGCATAACTGCCGATCGGCACGATCCGCTGTTTACTGCCCTTGCCGGTCACCCGAACCGCACGCGCGGCGGCGTCAATATCGTCGACGTCCAACCCCAGCGCCTCGGAGATTCGCACCCCCGTGCCGTACAGGAATTCCAGCAACGCTCGATCGCGCAAGGCCAGCGGCGTGTCCTCGTGCAGCGCGGCATCAAGCAGTCGCTCGACGTCTTCGATAGGCAGTGCTTTCGGTAGCCGTTTACCTGGGGTCGGCGGGCGGACGTCACCGGCGACGTCAACCGGCACGATGCCCTCGCGGACGGCGAACCGATGCAGACCCCGCACAGCGACGACGACCCGCGCCGCCGAGGTCGTCGACAACGGCTGATGCTCCTCGTCGCCCTCACGCAGGTACGCCGCGAAGTCGGCGACGTCCACCGCAATCACGTCCCCGAAGTCTTCGCGTCCACGAGCGTGCAGCCAATCGAGATACCGATTCACATCTCGGCGGTACGCCGAGAGCGTGTTTGTCGCCAGGCCCCGTTCGATGGCGAGGTGATCGAGGTACCCGCGCGCAACCTGCCCGATCGAGTGGCGCGGTGCATCAGTCACCGAACGGCGTCCACGGCATGTCGTGCGCTTGAGCGACGGCCTCGGAGACCAACGCTCCGGCGGCGGTGTTCACACCGGCGGCGAGCGCGGGATCGGCGGCACACGCGCCCGCGAAACCGCGATCGGCCAGCGCGAGCGCGTACGGCAGCGTCGCATTCGTCAGCGCCGCCGTGCTCGTTACCGGAACGGCGCCGGGGACATTCGCCACGGCATAAAAGATTGAGCCATGCACCGTATACGTCGGGTCCGCGTGGCTCGTCGGGCGCGTGTCTTCGAAACACCCGCCCTGATCGACGGAGAGGTCGATGAGCACCGAACCGGGCTGCATACCGGCGACCATTTCATTGGTGATCACCCTCGGCGCACGTGCGCCCGGCACCAGTACCGCACCAATCACCACGTCGGCATCCGCGATCGCTTCTTCGATCGCGTGTGCGCTCGATGAGATCGTCTGCACGGCACCGCGGAAGTACGCATCGGCGGCGTGCAACGCCTCGATGTTGCGGTCGAGCAGGATGACCTTCGCCTGCATGCCGGCGGCGATCCTGGCCGCGCGCATACCGCTGACACCGGCACCGATGATGACCACCTTCGCGCCGTACACGCCGGTGACGCCACCCATCAACATGCCGCGCCCGCCGTTGACCTTGGTGAGCGCGTTGGCCGCGATCTGCGGCGCCAAGCAGCCGGCTACCTCGGACATCGGGGCTAAGAGCGGCAGTCGGCCGTCAGCGGAGCGCACCATCTCGTAGCCGATCGCGTTCACCTTCGAGTCGACCAATGCCTGCGTGCACTCCGCGGAGGCGGCCAGATGCAAATACGTGAACAATGTCTGCCCGTCACGTAGCAGGCCATATTCCTGCGCTACCGGTTCCTTCACCTTCAGCACCAACTCGGCGTCGCCCCACAGGTCGTCGGCGTGCTTGGCAATGCGCGCTCCGGCCCGCACGTAATCCTCATCGCCGATCGACGATCCGATGCCGGCGTTGGTCTCCACCACAACGTCATGCCCATGCGCGTGCAGCTCACGCACCCCAGCCGGGGTCAGAGCAACCCGGTACTCGTGGTTCTTGACCTCTTTGGGAACGCCGACTCGCATATGTGAAAACCTCTCGATCATTTAACTCAAGCCACGCTGGCGGGCTGATGAACCTTATCGACCCACCCGGATGACGTAGCCTTCTTGGGTGCCCGAAACGCAACGAACGAACAGCCTGTCCGGCGCCAGCGCCGCACAGACCATCGTGCGCAACGCGGCCACTCGCAGCACCATCGACAATGTCACAACGCTTATCTCTTCGGTCGGTGGACGCACCCGGGCAACCCTTTCGTTCCGGGTCGGTTTCGCCGACGAACCGCTGCATCACCGGGGTATCACCCACCTCGTCGGGCATCTGGCAAGCGCGGCGGCGGATCAAGATGAGAGCACCTGCCACGTCTCCGTCAGTGCCTCCACGCTCAGCTTCCATTTCTCCGGCGGAGCGCTGGCTGTTGCCAACGAGATCGGCGCGGTGTGCCACTGGATCGGCAGCGCCCGCGCACATGCTGACGAGCGCGCGTTGGAGCGTGTTCGCGGCGCCGCGAAGGCCGATCAACGACTGCACGCCCCCGAGCACACGAGAGTCCTGCGAGCCCGATTCGGCCTACCAGGCTGGGGCGGCGGATCGGTGCCCGAGCTTGGGCTCGACAGCATCGGTGTCGACGACATCCACGACTGGGTAACGACCTACCTGACCAGCGGGAACTCCGTACTCGCGCTCAGCGGCACCAAAGCCACCACGCTGCGGGTGCCCCTGCCGGATGGCAACTACGTGCCTGTGACCCCACCGCAGCCGACCCTGCTGAACCCGCCGGCGCTGATCGCGAGCCCTACTCCGATGCTGAGCCTCAGCGGTCTGCTGACTACGGACGAGAATCATCTCGACCGAGATCGCGCCGTCGCCGGGCTGTCCACCGAAATCGTCCGCTCGCGGATCGCGTTCGCACTGCAGCAGCGATACGGATCTGAACTGAAGATCCGCGGTGGACCGATGACACTCGGCCCGCATTCGGTGCATAGCGTCGTATGGGCGGACGTCGATGCCGAGATCGAGGCCAAAGTAGCCGATATCGCGGCCGAGGCGCTCGCTGTGCTCGTTGCCAACGGTCTACTCGAGGGCGAGCTCGGTGCGCACGTAAAACGTCGGCTCAGCGCCTATGAGCGCGCCGCCGGCACCGGCTCCGGCGCGCACGATCTACTCCATCGTCAGGCGCTCGGAGCCCTGAACGAGCAGCCGTGGTCCCTCGCCCTCGAGCGGCGCATGCTCAGCGGCGCCAGCAGCGAATTGGTCGGCGCGCAGTTGTCCCAATTTTCGGATTCGGCCGTGTTGATGATGGCCGAGACCGATCCGCCGGTCCGGGCCTGGAGCGCCGGAGCGACACTCGCACCCTTTGACGCGGACGGCGAAATCCTCCGCTCGCGTCCCGCGTACGGGCTCAGTTCCCGGCACCAACCCTGCCGGCTCATCGTCGGCGAGGACGGCATCACGTTACGCAGCCTCACCGCAGCGGACGATCAGGTGCGTTGGGCAGATGTCGCGATGGCGCAATCGTGGGATGACGGCCGACTCCTGCTCACCAGCACCGCGGCGGGCGAGTTCGACATCGCCCCCGAACGTTGGCTCGCACCGGACGCGGTAACTCAAGCGGTACACCGCCACCTGGGTGATCAGCCGATCATCGAGATGGGGCCGCGCGAGACGCCGCCGTCCGCCCCGCTGCGACTCAGCGACCGCATCGCCCCAATGTGGTGGTGGGGCGCGGTACTGGTGGGGGTGCTGCTGATCGCGGTGGGTTCAGCACCGCTGCTACCGGGTCAACTCACCTGGCTGCGCTGGCTACTCGGCGCCGTCGGGCTCGTCACGTTCGTCATCGGCGGCGCATGGGCGTACGACACGGCGCTCACCGAGCGCCGACTACAAACCGGCCGCGTCACCGGGAACTCTCTACCTCACTAAAGCGTTATGCGAGAACACCCCCATATTCCGGAGGATTCTGCAGATGGAGTTCGTCCTCATCGTTGGCGTTATCGTGCTCGTGGTGCTGCTTCTCAGCAACCGCAATCAAGGCCCGCAACGTCGCACCGCATTCGGCCGTCCGGCGTTATCAGTCGAGGACGAGAAGGCCGAAGCGCGGCGCTGGATCGATCGACTCGGTGGCCAGGTGCTGAACCTGGAAGGCACCGACACGGCCTCGAAGCAGGCCATGAGCGATGCCTCGGAGCGCTTTACGGCTGCCGGATCGCAAATCGAGCAGGCCACGACCGCGCATCAGGCGCAGCTCGCTAAGGACACCGCGCTCGAGGGCTTGTATTACGTGCGTGCCGCGCGTACGGCGATGGGTCTGGATCCTGGGCCCGAACTGCCGAAGGACCGCGAACGCGAACGTGCCGGCGCGGTGACCGAATCGCGTCAGGTCGATGTCGAGGGTCACGAGTACGAACTGTCTCCCGAAGCCTCTGAGCGCACGCCTTACTACCATCCCGGTGGACGTGTCGCCGGCCGCCCGGTACCTGCTGGCTGGTACAGCGAGCGGTGGTGGGCTCCGGCTCTGGCCACGGGCGTCTGGGCGATGGGGTCCATGATGATGTTCAACGCCATGTTCCTGGGTATGGCCGGGATCGCCAGCGCCTCGGCGTGGGAGAACGGCCAAGACGCTGGGCAGGAGTCCGGTGATGACGGCGGCGGCGACGGTGGCGACGCCTCGGACGGCGGCGACATGGGTGACGGTGGCGATATGGGCGGCGGCGGAGACTACGGCGGCGATATGGGCGGCGGCTTCGGCGACTTTGGCGGTGGCGATATGGGCGGCGGAGACTTCGACTTCGGCTTCTAGCCGCGTCGCTGGTCCCGGCCACCTCCGGTCGGGGCCACCGTTGCACCGCCCATCAGCATTGCACCGACCATCAGCGGTGCGCCACGCTCAGTTCAGGCCGGCCACGGTATGTCGGCGGCGCGCAGCACATTTTCTTCGCGCAGCGCCCGCTCGGCCGCCAGTAAGGCACCGACGGCGAGGGAATTGACGACCTCCCCGGCGTGCACGGCCGCGACGGCGTCCGCTAGTGGCACCCGGTGTACGGCGACCTGCGCCTCCTCGTGTTCGAGAACGAAACCGTCCGGACGCGGCGCCTCGGACAACTCGCGCGCCAGGAACACCCGGACTCGCTCATCACAGAATCCCGGCGCGCTGACCAGATCGATCAGTGTGTGCCATGAGGTAGCGCGCAGACCGACTTCCTCCGCCAGTTCGCGCTTAGCCGCATCAAGGGCATGCTCCCCTGCTACGTCGAGCAGTCCGGCCGGCACCTCCCACAGCATCTGCGCGACCGAATGCCGGTACTGCTCGATGAGCACGACCCGCCCATCGGCGTCGATCGGCACGATCGCCACCGCCCCATCATGCGAGACGACGTCGCGAGTCGCGCTCGACCCGTCCGGGAACTCGACGGCATCACGACGCAGCGTGAAGATTGGACCGTCGTAGATACGCTCCGACTTCGTGACCGAGTATCCGACGGCGTCGCGACCACCGAGAATGCTCGCCATCAGGTGACCGGCAGTTTGGCCGAGTCCATGTAACTCAGCGCCGCGCCGATGAACTCGGCAAACAGCGGATGCGCCTTCGTCGGACGAGACTTCAACTCCGGGTGCGCCTGGGTGCCGACGAAGAACGGGTGTACATCGCCGGGAAGCTCGCAGAACTCGACCAACCGACCGTCCGGCGAGGTACCGGTGAACTGCAGGCCGGCGGCCTCGATCTGCGCGCGGAACTCGTTGTTGACTTCGTACCGGTGCCGGTGCCGCTCGTGCACGACACGTTCGCCGTACGCCGCGGCAACGATCGATCCTTCGCGCAAGTGCGCCTCGTACGACCCGAGTCGCATGGTGCCGCCCATATCGCGTTCACCTGAGACCACGTCCTGCTGATCGCTCATCGTCGCGATCACCGGGTATTCGATAGCCTCGTCGAACTCGGCCGAGTTCGCGGCGTCGAGGCCGGCGAGATTGCGGGCAGCTTCGATCACCATGCATTGCAGACCGAGGCAGATCCCCAGCAGCGGAATCCCGTTGGTCCGCGCGTACTTGATCGCGCCGAGTTTTCCTTCAATACCGCGGATCCCGAAGCCGCCGGGGATGAGCACGCCATCAACACCAGCGAGCTCCTTCGACGCGCCCGCGTCCTGCTCACAGCTGTCCGAGGGGACCCAACGGATCGTGACCTTCGCGCGGTGCGCGAATCCCCCGGCACGCAGCGCCTCGCTGATCGACAGGTACGCATCGGGCAAGTCGATGTACTTACCGACCAACGCGATCGTGACCGATTCCTTCGGGTTGTGCACCCGCTCGAGCAGGTCACCCCACACGGTCCAGTCAACATCGCGGAACGGTAGACCGAGGCGACGGACGACGTACGCGTCCAGACCTTCGCGGTGCAATACCTTGGGGATGTCGTAAATCGATGGCGCATCAGCGGTCGCGATGACCGCCTCGTCCTCGACGTCGCACATCAAACCGATCTTGTGCTTGAGCGAGTCCGGCAGGTCGCGATCGGAACGGCACACGATCGCATCGGGCTGAATACCGATACTGCGCAGTTCGGCTACCGAATGCTGCGTCGGTTTGGTTTTCAGCTCGCCGGACGGCGCGAGGTACGGCACGAGCGACACGTGCAGGAAGAAACAATTGTCCCGGCCGACCTCGTGGCGAACCTGACGTGCGGCCTCCAGGAACGGTAGCGATTCGATATCGCCGACGGTACCGCCGATCTCGGTGATCACCACATCGATGAATTCACCATCCGGATCGCTGTCGGCCATGCCGATCATCCGATCCTTGATTTCATTTGTGATGTGCGGAATTACCTGGACCGTGTCGCCGAGGTACTCACCGCGACGCTCCTTGGCGATCACGTTCGAGTAGACCTGACCGGTGGTGACGTTGGCGAATCCGCTGAGGTTGACGTCCAGGAACCGTTCGTAGTGACCGATGTCCAGATCGGTTTCGGCACCATCCTCAGTCACGAAAACCTCGCCATGCTGGAAGGGGTTCATCGTGCCCGGATCGACATTCAGATACGGGTCGAGCTTCTGCATGGTGACCCGCAGACCCCGAGCCTTCAGCAGTGCCCCGAGGCTGCTGGCCGTCAGGCCCTTACCGAGCGACGACACGACGCCGCCGGTGACAAAGACGTGCCTGGTCTTGCGGGGAGAACCAACCATCAACGACGCTCCTGAAGGACGATGTCAACGTCGACTCCGCGGCGCTCCCGATGACCGAAATGGCTCAAAAGGAAATCCCGCAGGCCAACGACCTACGGGATTTCACCTTATCAGGTCGACTGGGTCTGCCGAAGGTCTGATGAGTGTGCCGATCGCGACTGTGTGGCGCTTCCACCGATGATTCCCAGCAGCGGTGGCACGACGATCCCCAAACCGATTGCGGTCACCGCGATACCGGAGTCGTTGACGGCGAATCCGAGAATCGTCATCGAGAGAATCGCGATCGCCGCCGCGGTGGCGTACGGCGCCCGCTGCTCCAGATACAGCCGACCCGGCGAGGAGGACTGCACCCATTGCCACACGACCACGGCGACCAGCACGAACGCCAGAACTGTCAGCACGCTGCCAGTCAAAATGTTCCAGTTCGCCTCGAGCTTGCGCACGATGATGGTGCCGGCGGTGCCGTCCATCAACTGACCGATGAAATTTCCTAGGTGCGTGCGGGATTCCGGCGGACGCAGGAAATCCACGAGCGCAACGGCCAACACCGCCAGCACCCCGGCACCGAACACAATCGCCAGTTTCAGTTTCGACAGTCGTACGCCGGTCACGATCAGCCACATCAACAGCAACGACGGCACGAGGGCCACGACGCCGCCGAAGTCGCGGCCGGGGAACCCGTCCAGCACGACCAGCGCCAACCCGCCGACGGCGACGACCGCCGTCCGCATCGCGCGAGATTCAGCCCAGGTGCACGCGAGGGCGATCAGGACCAAACCGCCGACGCCGAAGACAGCGAACGTCATGTTGCCGAATCCGGTGAAACGGCCGGCGACGATCGCGTTATAGCCGAACGGGCTGTTGAGCTGTAGGTGCGAGCCGGTCAGCACATCGACGGCAAGCACGCCGAAACTCATTGCGGCTACCGCGATCAGCGGACCAGATCGATATCGGCGCCATGGTCCGCACTGCGCGATCAGCGTCACGATCACCCAACTCGCCGCGATCGCTAAGGTAACCGCGACGATAGGACGCCCGGTGCTCCACCACGGAAAGACGTTCGCCACCAGGGTGGCGACAGGGATCGCGCCCACCGCCGTACCGAGCGCGCGGGTTGAGCGCGTCGGCGAGCGGCCGCGGTGCAGCAGGATCGCCATGAGCACGACTGCGAGGGCCGCGACCCAGGCGAACACGGCGAAGACGATTCCAGCGACAGAGATGTGTGCTGAGGCGGCGATGTCGGCCTCTTGGAAGTCCGCAACGAGATCGGTGAGGTTATCGGAGCGGTCTTCGCCATGAATGATCCGCCCGGTCATACTGGCCGGCTGATCCTCGCCCAAGATCGACAGCACGGTGGGCGCGATATCGATCAGTTGGCTGAACGGCTCACGGCCGGTACTCGGCGAACTCAGCACCTGCTGATCGAGCGCGGGATCGAGCATGATCAGCGTCGTCAGACCAGCACGCTTGTATTCAGCCTCCGAAGTGCCGGCGATGATGACCGTCGCACCCTGCTGGCGTGCTCCTTCGACGATGTCTTTGATCGCCGAATCGAGCGCCTGCAGTTCGGCCACGGATCTATCCAGCGCGTGACTGGTGGCGACCAGGGTGAGCGGACAGTCCGCGACGATACTCGACCATTCCTGCGGGCTGGAGCCACTCGGGCTGGTCCGCACGTCGGCGTCTTCGGCACCCACGGCCAGGACCGGCGAGCCACCGACGACCGTCGAGCAACTCACCGCCTCCCCCAGCGCGCCGGGTTCGGCACCAAAACGCACATTGTCCCGATTCTCGACGACGGCGGGACCGATCTGCTGCCCGCCGACCGTCGGTACGACGCCGCGTTGACCCAGGCAGCCCTCGGTCGCCTCTTCTTGTCGCTGTTCCTCCGGCGTGGTCGGTTCGGGGGTTTCACTCGCCGTGGGTTCCGGCTCGCCGGGCAGCGGGTCGGCCGGCTCGGGCGGTAACTCATCCTCCGGAAGCGGCGCCGGATACCGCGCTCGGTTCCCAGATCCCAGCGTCACCCAGCCGTCCCACGGGCAGGTGACCGAGCGGGCGGAGCGTGTGGTGAGCATGCCCACCGCGCCGGATTCGGCACTCTGCCACAGGTGCGGCATGGCTTCCGGTGTCAACACGTCCCAATCCAGGGACGGTACGCCGATGACGACTACTTTTTCCGCGGATGACGGCGCCGTGTAGTCGGGCGTGATGGCGGTACGCAGGCCGGCGAGCAGCGTCGCGACAATTCCGATCACGAAGAACGCGACGAGCGCCGGTTTCCGGCCGGCCGTCACCCGGGCGTTCCTTGGCCAAGGAGCTCACGGTAGATCTCGATCAATGCCAGCGCCGTGTCGCGTTGTGTCGGGAAGTCAGCAGCTCGGCGACGGCCTGCCTCCGCGAGGTCAGCGCGTTTCTGCGGGTCCTCCAGCAGATCCAGCACCGCTTGCGCGAGTCCGGCCGAATCACCTACGTCAATGGTCCGGGCCGCGTCGCCCACCAACTCACCCATCCCGCCGGTCGTCGTGCAGATCAGCGCCACTCCGGCACGCATCGCTTCCTGAGCGACCAGCGAGCGGGCCTCCCACACCGACGGCATCAGGACCAGATCAGCGGCTTCCAGGAGGTCCGCTACATCGGAGCGACGCCCCAGCAGCCGGATCCGCAGGCTGGCCGCGTCGATATCGCGGCGTAGCTCGCTCTCCAGCGGTCCGTCACCGGCGATGATGACCTCGGGTCGCAGCGGATGGTCCTGCCACGCGCCGGCCGCGGCAATCAGCGTGTCGTACCCCTTCTGCGGATGCAGCCGACCCACGCACAGCAGCACCGGGGCCTCGGCCGGTAGGCGTAGTTCCTCGCGTACCTGTGCTGCGGTGCGTTGCGCGGGTAGCGCGGGCGGCGCAGCAACCTCGCGGAACAGCACGTACTTGGCGCCGCACTCACGGGCGCGATCGGCGAGATCTTGCGACGCACCGATCACCACATCCGCGCTGCGGGCGACGAACCGCTCGAGTCCGGCGTACACCCGCCGCAGCGCTGGTGACTGCACATCGACGGCGTTGTGCAACGTGACGACCAACGGCGTACGCCGCCCCAGGTTCGCGGCGGCTGCCACGGTCGCCGCGCGCAACCCGTGTGCATGAATCAGGTCGGCGTCGCTGGTGGCCGCACGCAGTCGACGCACCGCGCGAGCATCCTTACGTGGGTCGGGCCCATTGGCGATCTCCACGGCCGCGAACTGCGCGCCTTCGGCGGTGAATCCGAACAGGTCTTCGGTGGCCTGCGGCCCGACGATCCGTAGGTCCGCCCCGGCGCTGACAAGGTCGGCGGCGATGGACCGTACATGTACGCCGACACCGCCGGTGGACGTCGCCAGCACCTGAGTGATCGTGCGCCTGCTCAGCGGTGTGCTCACGTCATCTCCTCGTCGTTCGTCGCGCGGCGTCGGCGAAACTCGCCCACCGCTTGGCGCAATCCCAACCCCGGTATCACCCACAGCACCAGCGCGGTAATCGCCGCCGCAATGGCCCCCCGGAGCAGACCGATACCCAGTGCAGCCATTATTGCCGTCGAGGCATCAACCTGCAGTGCCTCCAGCACGGTGATACTACGCACCGCGAAACCGACCCCGGCGCCGACAGCCGCGGCGGTCAGCAACGATGCCAGTGGCGCCAGCGGATTCTGCCCACTCACCCGCGCCGTCATCACGACCAGTACGGCGCCCAACACGCTCGCCCCCGCAGCGTTGGCCCAACTCAGCGCCGCCACTCGGTCCTGGGCATCCATGACCTCCGACAGCACGAAGGCGCCGGCGATCGCGATACCCCATCCGAGGCCCGCCGCGATGGCATTCAGGCGTGCCTTGTGCATCGCGAACAACGCTCGCGAATGCAGGGCGAACGCGCCGTACCCCACCAACCCGACGCTGAAGGCGATGATGCCGTGCATCAACGCGTCCACGGACGGTTCGCCCGGCGATCGGCTGACGAACACCACCGCGATCTCTCGTGCGGCAGCGATCAGCGCCGCGGTTGCGATCGCGGACAGC
This sequence comes from Cumulibacter soli, assembly GCF_004382795.1. Taxonomy (NCBI): domain Bacteria; kingdom Bacillati; phylum Actinomycetota; class Actinomycetes; order Geodermatophilales; family Geodermatophilaceae; genus Cumulibacter; species Cumulibacter soli. The sequence continues at coordinate 57,532 of NZ_SMSG01000010.1, forward strand.
GCGGTAATCGAAATGTGCGTGCCGTGCAGCAGTCGGCGGTAGACCGATACCGCGCCGGTGCTGACCGCTTCGGACAGTCGGGGGAACACGGAGGTGGCAATCGGTACCGCGAGCACTGCCCACGGCAGGAAGTAGATGGTCTGCGCGTACATGAATACGTTGATCGCGCCGCGCGGCACCCCGGGCTGGTTCGCCAGCACGAGAGTCACGGCGATGAACAGTTGTTGCGCGAGGAGGCCGGCGATACCCCCGGCAACCATGGCGCCGGCGCGGCGCGCCTGACCCGGCGGAAATCGGAACCCAGGCCGTAGTCGTACCGGCGTACGGCGCAACGGAACCAGCAAACTCAGCGACAGCGCCACCACGCCGAGCGTCGTACCCAGCGAGAGGATCAATTGCTCGCCGTCGCTGGCGTCCTGCAAGTCGGTGCCGACGCCGGCGACGACGGCATACGTCACATACGCACCAATGACGACGAGCGACGACAGCAGCGGCGCGAGGGCCGGGCCGCCGAACCGCTTGTACGCCTGCAGTACGCCGGTCAGCACGATCCCGATTCCGTACAGCGGGATCTGCGGGGCGAAGATCCGCAGCATTGTCGCGCCCGCATCGACAGCCTCATCGCATGGCGCCGCGCCCAGTATCGCAACCGTCAGCGGTCGCGCGAGGAGCGCCAGGACGATCGCCAGCGGCACCAGTACAGCGATAGTCCAGCTCAGCAATGCCGAGGCGGTACGGGATGCATTTTCGTCGTCGCCCTTGGCGACGTACGTCGAGATGAGCGGGACGACTACCGCGGCGAGCGCGCCGCCGGCGACGATCTCGAACACGATGTTGGGGATGGTGTTCGCGGTCTGATAGGTCTGGCCGAGGCAGGTCTGACCAACGGTGTTGGAGAAGACGATGTTGCGGGCGAAGCCAACCAGCCGGGCGAGCACGGTCAACACCGCGATCAGCGCGGCAGCTTTCGCCACGGTCGCGGCCGCGCGACGCGGGGAGGTCATTGACGACGCCCGAGCGCGTCCACCTCTCGAAGCACGGGAGTCGACTCGATCACCCGCGTGAAACTGACCTTCTCACTGGCGAGGGTGAGCGCGGCTAGCACCGCCAGCGTTCCGGCTCTCGTCCACGGCCCACCGGCGGCAGCCAGGCGCAAACCAAGAACCGCGCCGATCGCGTTGGCGCCACCATCACCGAGCATCGTGCGTTCGTTCAGGTCATCGGGCAATAGTCCGGCGCTCGCGCCGATAGGACCGGCGATGAGCGTCCCGGCGTTGCCGCCGAGAGTCGCGGCACCGAGCCCGAGAGCGGCCTTCAACGCACGGCCGGGCCGCAGATCCAGCAGGTTGAACAAGTTCGCCGTGCCGGCGATGACACCACCGGCGACGATGCGATCAACCGGACCGCGTGTCACCGCGCCGGCGGCCACGACACCACCGGTGGCCACGCCGACGAGTTTCACCAGTCCGGAGGTCACTCGCCCCTCACGTAACGCGCCGAGATGTCCACGCAGTCCCTTGGCGTTCTTCTGGTCCGCGCGGTGGCCGACGATATCGTCGTACACGCCGAGCGCCCCGCCAAGGACGCTCACGCCCGCTGCCGCCGATCGCAGGTTCTTCGGAGCACCGACGGCCGCGGTCACGGCGGCCGAGGCAGCCAGCGCCGGCCCGGACAGCAGACTGACCTGCTCACCGCGATGATTGGTGCGCGTCCACCACTGCACCGATCCCGGCTGCAGCCGCTCCAGCGCGTCGTACGTCGCGCGGGAGGCAACGGCCCCTGCCGCGATCAGCGACGCCTTCCGAATCCTCTGGCCCATGGCGGACTAGTTCGGTGCTGGCGCGAGCGGATCGGTATCCGGCGCCGTGCCGTACGCCCCGGTCTTCTGCTCGGCCTCGGCCGCCAGCGCCCACACGACGTTGACCTGCCCGGAGCCGTAATTGGCGTTATCAATGGTCGAAATCGCCGACGCGACCGCGGCGTCCTCACGAGCTGCTGTGATCAGGCCGCCGCCGGTCACCGAGGACTCGTCCCCCGCGATCACTACCGAAGCGCCAGCCTTGTCGAGTTGCATCGCCAGTCCGAGCGCCATGTCGTTGCGGGTGCCGACATCGCTGCTGGGCTGACCACTGGTGATGATCACGAAGTTGGAGGCGGGCTGGATATCGGTCGAATCGAGTTTCAGTACGCCGAGGCTACCTAGCCCGGACAGCACCGAGGTCACCTCACCGGCCGCGGAGCCGCCGGACTCGGATGAGACCAGCACAGCTGCGAGTAGGGCACCGAGAACATCACCTGCGTTGTTCGATTCCGGCAGCGTGATGCCCGCCGGCGGATCGTCGGAGGCGAACTTCAGCAGTTCATCGGCGTGCTCCGGGTCCCCGAACGTGTCCGTCAGCGAGATGGCGCCGGTGTTGGTCGCTCCGGCCTTCTGGATCATCGAGATGATCGGGTCGCGCATTTCCGCGGTGACCGAGTCGCCGACGGTGATCGCGATGAAGGTTTCATCCGCCAGGACGTCGGCGACCAGCGGTTCGGAGACACCGGTGGCGAAGTCGCTGTTCTGCTGGACCGCGGTGTTCAGGTCGGTGACCCGGTCTTCCAGGGCGCGCTTCTCATCGCCCAGCGTCTTGACGTTGGATTGCAGGTTGCTGACGATCCCGCCGTTCAGCGCTGTCGTGCCGATGATGATGCCCAGCGCGATCGCCAGGAACACCGAGATCAGCGAGACAACGTGGTACTTGAAATCGATCACGAGAAGAGGTCCTTAAACCAGAAGACGAAACTCTGCCATTTGTCGATGAGCAGTTCGAGGTAGGTCTGCCCTGCCTCGGAGATGGCGATCGCTACCGCGATCGCGATGAGTGCGGCAATCACGATCCCGACCAGGGATCCGGTCGAGATGCGGCTGCGGTAGAGGCGACTGACGCCTTTGGCGTCGACGAGTTTGCCGCCGACGCGCAGGCGGGTGAGGAAGGTCGAGGCCATACCGCCGCGGCCCTTGTCCAGGAATTCGATCAGGGTGGCGTGCGTGCCCACGGCAACGATCAGGTCGGCGCCTTTTTCGTCGGCCAGCAGCATCGCGATGTCCTCGCTGGTCGCGGCGGCAGGAAACGTCACCGCTTCCACACCCAGGTCCTGGACCCGCTGCAGCCCGGGCGCGCGCCCGTCGGCGTACGCGTGCACCACGACCTCGGCTCCGCACTTGAGCACGTGGTCGGATACCGAGTCCATATCCCCGATGATCATGTCGGGCTGCAGTTTCATTTCCAGCAGCGCGTCGGCGCCGCCGTCCACGCCGACCAGCACGGGTTTGTACTCGCGGATGTACGACCGCAGGTGTTTGAGGTCTTCCTTGTAGTCGTAGCCACGGACCACCACCAGGACGTGTCGGCCGGCGAAATCGGTGCGTACCTCGGGTACGCCGATGCCGTCCAGCAGCAGCGAGCGCTCCCGCTTCATGTACTCCATGGTGTTCGCGGCGAACGCTTCGAGTTGGGTCGAAAGTCCCTCGCGAGCCTCGGACATGGCCGTGGTGATGCTGTCGTCGTCGTAGCGGAACCCGGAAGCTACTTCGTTCTCGCCGACGTACAACTTGTCGCCGTCGATGCGGACCCGGGTGCCTTCCTTGAGGTCGTTGAAGACCTGCTTGCCGATGTTGTCCAGCAACGGAATGCCAGCATCCACCAGGATGCCTGGCCCAAGGTTGGGATAGCGACCCGAAATACTGGGCGAGGCGTTGACTACGGCGGCGACCTGACACGCAACCAGCGCGTCAGCGCTCACGCGGTCGATGTCGACATGGTCGATGATCGCGACCTCACCGGGCCGCAGCCGTTTGGTCAGGTTCTTCGTACGTCGATCAAGCCGGGCCACACCTTCGGCGTTGGAGTCGGCCGGCTGGGGTCGACCCTTGCGTATGGTGGCGATCTTCATGGGCCCAGTGTTTCACTTGCCCCGCGCCAACCGAGGGATTTACTGGCGGGTGCGGCGCTTCTTATCGTGATCTGCAGCGCCCAAGAGTTCGGCCGCGTGCGCGCGCCCTGAAGCGCTGTCGCTGAGTCCGGCGAGCATTCTGGTGAGTTCGTCGAGGCGCTGCTGTTGTTCGAGCAATTCGATACCGCTGGCCACGACCGCGCCCTCGGAGCGTTTGGTGATCTTCACGTGCCGGTCGGCGTAGGCCGCGACCTGCGGCAGGTGGGTGACCACGATGACCTGATGGGTCGTGGAGAGGACGGCGAGCCGGCGACCGATCTCGATGGCCGCCTCGCCGCCGACGCCTGCGTCGACTTCGTCGAAGACCATAGTGCCGATCGGATCGGTACCGGCGAGCACGACCTCGATCGCGAGCATGATCCGCGACAGTTCTCCGCCCGAGGCGCTCTTGTCGATCGGTCGGCCTTCGTCGGCGCTGCCGTGGGCCAGCAGGATCCGCACGCGATCGCATCCGCTTTCGGTGGCGCCCGCACCATCAAGTTCGGGAACGTCCGTCGACAGCGGCCGTGCTGACACATCGATCAGGATGCGGGAAGCGCCGAGCGCGAGCGAGGCCAGTTCCGCGTTCACCGCCTTTGCCAGACGCTTGGCCAGCGCGCGGCGGGAATCGCTCAACGCGGCGGCGGCAGAGCGCGCCGCCTCCTGCGCGGCTATCCGTTCGGCCTCCAGGCGCTCTAGTCGCTCACTGGAGGTGTCGATGTCGATCAGCCGCTCGCCGGCCTCTCGGGACCAGGCCAGTACGCCGGCGAGGTCGGCACTCGACGAGTAGTTGCGCACGAGTTCTCTGAGCTCGGCCTTGCGGGTCATCAGGTCGGACAGCCGTTGCGGATCATCGTGCAGCGTGGCGGCGAACCCGGAGAGTTCGGCGGTGATGTCGGCTAATTCGACGCCCACGCTGCGCAGGCGCTCAGCCAACTCCCGTAACTGCTGGTCATCGGCGTCGGCGAGCGCGCGTACGGCGCTGGCCAGCTGCATGTCGGCACCGGCGCTCTCGCTGAGTTCACCCTCACCGCCGATCGCGGCGAGCGCTGCGGCCGTGGACTGCCGCAGCGCGTCGGCGTTGGAGAGCCGTCGTACCTCGGTGTCGATCTCCTCGTCTTCGCCCTCGCGGACGTCAGCACGTTCGATCTGTTCCAGGCCCAGTCGCAGCATCGCGATTTCCTGGCGGCGCGCCGAGTCATCGCGGCGCAGTTCGCTCAGCCGTCGGACGAGCTGTTGCCAGTCGACGTACGCCTCGAGGTAGGCCTGTAACAATTTCGCGTGCGCGGCGCCGCCGAACCGATCCAGGACCTCGCGCTGTTGGCCACCGCGCGCCAACCGCAACTGGCTCGCCTGTCCGTGCACCGTCAGTTCGCGTTCACCGATATCGGCGAGTACGCCGACCGGCACCGATCGTCCACCGGCGCTTGCGCGTGAGCGCCCTTGGGCGCTGACGGTGCGACTGAGTATCAGGCGGTCGTCCTCCAGCGAGCCGCCCGCATCGCGGCAACGTTCGGCGGCCGGACCGTCCGGGTCGATGATCAACGAGCCCTCGACGTCGGCAGACTCGGCGCCGCGGCTGATCTGACTGGAATCGGAGCGGGCGCCGAACAGCAGGGTGAGGCCGGCGACAACCATCGTCTTACCGGCCCCGGTTTCGCCGGTGACCACAGTCAGACCGGGCCCCAGCGGCAGGGTCGCGTCGGTGATGACGCCGAGGTTGCGGATACGGACTTCTTCCAGCACGCGCCTAAACCTACCCGCGGGCCCGGCTCACAGGTCCCGGAAGCCAGCCGTCGGCAAGTGGAACTTAGCGACCAGCTTGTCGGCGAAGCCGCCCACGTTCAGGCGCGCGACGCGGATTGGGGCGGCGCCTTGCCGGACGATGACGCTGTGTCCCGCCGATACCGCCAGCAGTCGCCTACCGTCGGCCGCGAGCACGGCGCTGGGTCCTCGTGTTGACAGGTCCATCCGCACCACCGAACGCGGCGACACCACCAGCGGGCGTGCGAACAGCGCGTGTGCGGCGTTCGGTACGACGAGCATCGCCTCGACGTCTGGCCACATCAGCGGACCGCCGGCGCTGAACGCGTACGCGGTGCTCCCGGTCGGGGTCGAGCACAGCACGCCGTCGCAGCCGAAGCTGGTCAATGGGTGGTCATCGACGCGGATGTCGACCTCCAGGATGCGCTCCCGATGGGTGCGTTCCAGCGACGCCTCGTTCAGTGCCCAGGTGTGCTGGACGTTGGTCTCATCGTCGGGATCGATCACGTCGACATCGAGCGTCATTCGCTCCTGCACGGTGTAGTCGCGATCCAAGAGACGGCCGAGCACCTCATGCAGCATGTCCGGCTCGGTCTCGGCGAGGAAGCCGACGTGACCGAGGTTGACACCCATCATCGGCGACCCGTAGGGGCGGGCGTATTCAGCCGCTCGCAGGAACGTGCCGTCGCCGCCGAGCACCATCACCAGTTCGGGTGCCCGCTGCTGCGTCGGGTGCGTGGGGTCGGGGCTAGGTTCCGGCAGCGCACACACTCCGTCGAAGCGGAGTTCGTCGGCTTCGACCTGGGGAACACTGACTCGCACGCCCGCCGAATGCAGCCGCTGCACCACCCCGCGGGCCAACTCGATGATGTCGCGTCGGCCGGTGTGCGTGACCAGAACGATCTCGCGTTCGCTCACTGTTTCCCCTTCATATCCGTTCGCGCGAAGCTTTCAGTTTGACATGTCGGACTCGGCGCACTGCGCCCAGAGCACATCGAAGTCACCGGCCGGCACGCCGCGTCGCAGCTGCACGAAAAACTCGATGTTGCCCGCGGGACCCGGCAGGGCGCTACGGGTGATGTGTTGCGCACCGAATCCGTGCGCGGCCGCGGCGTGCACGGTCTCCTGCACCACCTGGCGGTGCAGCGCCCGGTCAGCAACGACACCGCCGCGGCCCAGTTTGCCGCGACCCACCTCGAATTGCGGTTTCACCATCGGTAGCAGCACACCGCCCTCGGCGACCAGCGCTGTCATCGGGGCCATCACGTGCCGTAACGAGATGAAGGACAAGTCGGCGACGACGAATGCTGCGGGGTCGATGGCGCCGAGATCATCGCGCCCTAGGTGGGTGTTCTCCAGCACTCGTACGCGCGGGTCAGCGCGCAACGAGGCGGCTAGTTGGTCCGTGCCGACGTCGATCGCGGTCACCTGCTGCGCTCCGCGCTCCAGCAGCACCTGGGTGAACCCGCCGGTTGACGCCCCCAGGTCGATACAGCGCAGCCCGCGAACGTCTAGGCGCAGGGCATCGAGCGCACCGACGAGCTTATGCGCGCCGCGCGAGACGTAATGCTCGCCGGGCAATGGGTCGATGGTGAGTTCATCGTCGTCCGCGACGCGGTGTGATGGCTTGCTGATGCGGTGTCCGTTACAGGACACCCGACCGGCACGGATCGCCTCGGAGGCCAGTTGGCGCGAGCGGGCCAGCTCTCGTTCGACGAGTACGGCGTCCGCGCGTCGAGGTTCACGCACGGTATCGCTCATCGAGCGTCGATATCGTCAAGCATCGCTCTGAGGTCGCGGTGGACGGCGTCGTAGGCTTCGGCGTGTTCGTTCACCGGGCGTTCGGCCAGGTCATCCAGCAGCTGTACGACGGCACGCAGGTGCTCGGCGATGGCCGGATCGTCACTGATTGCCGCGCGCTGCTCGGCAACGTCGGGGATCGGTTCATCGAGCCCGGGTGTCGGCTTCGCTTCGTCGACGTCGGGGGTATCGGGGCGCGCCACGTCGGGAGCCTCGTGAGATTCCATCCCTCGATTATGCTTGTCGGCGCCCCAGACGTGACGAACGAAGGACCTCAATTCCCTCATGGCTACCCTGCAGGAGTGCCGCGCGGCACTCACCGAACTCACCAAAGACATCGCTGAGTCGGGCACCGAACTGGACTTCGATCGCTCCCTGACCGCGAATATCACCGACCTGGGAGTGATCCTGAAGGGCAGGATCGAGAACGGTGGTTTCACCGATATCGAGGAAGCGGCTGATCCCGCCGCCGACCTCAAGCTCACGCTGTCCTCGGATGACCTGGTTCAGATGTGCAGCGGCGAACTGAACGCGATGAAGGCGATGGCCACCGGACGACTGAAGATTCAGGCGTCCATGGGTGACCTGATGAAACTGCGCAAGCTACTGAAGTAGTTCCCTAAAGACCTGTTGCAGTGCGCCCAAGGCCGAGCGCTGCGTACGCAACCTGGCTGTTGTCGTCCAGTGGTGTGTGCGCGCGGTCGGACCAGGCCAGTGCACAGATCAGCGCGAGCAGGTCAGCCGCGTCGTCCGCGCCCGCCGGCCCATCGCAGCGGATACCGGCCTGATCGGCGATCCAACGGCCGCTTCGCCCACTGGCTTGGGCGGCAGAGATCGAGCGTCCTGGTTGCAGCAGCCCACGGAGGTCACTGGCCACGTAGGTCGGGCGATGCAGCGTCGGTGCCGCCACGACCTCGGCGGGTCTACTGATACCCGTCATCACGTACAGACTCGCGCAGTCGGACGCCGCCGCTCCTGCGATATCGGTGTCGAGACGATCGCCGATGACCAGCGGACGTTGCGCGCCGGTGCGAGCCACCGAAGCGCGGTGCATCGTCCGCGCCGGCTTCCCGGCGACAACGTCGGGCTCTGTCTGAAGGACGTCAGCGAGCATAGCCACAAACGCACCGTTACCCGGCAACACGCCGCGATCGGTGGGCAGGGTGCTGTCCAGGTTGGAGGCGACCCAGAGTGCGCCGGCGCGCACCGCAATCGTGGCCTCGGCCAACTGTTCCCAACCCGTCTGGGTACTGAAACCCTGCACCACGGCGGCGGGCTTGTCCTCGGCGGTAGCGACGAGGAGTAAGCCCGCGGAGGTTACTGCTTCACGCAACCCGCGATCACCGACCACGAGCACCGCGGCACCCGCCGGCAGTCGTTCTGCGAGCACGTCGGCCGCGACCTGCGCCGAGGTGATGATGTCGTCAACGTGTGCCGTGACGCCGACCTCGTTGAGTTTGTCAGCGACGTCCTGGGGAGTACGTGACGCGTTGTTGGTGACGTACGCAGCGCGCATTCCGCGCTGCGTGGCCGCCTCGATCGACGCCGCCGCGTGCGGAACGCGGGCACTGCCCGCGTAGACGACACCGTCGAGATCGAACAGGCCTACGTCGTAGGACTCACACAGTGGGAGGTTGTTGCTCGTCACCGCTCGTCCTCACCCGGCTCGTCGTCGTCCGGCTGGTCGTCGTCCGGCTCGTCGTCAGCGTGAGCGCCATCGGGAGAGTTCAATGCTTCGATCCGCTCAGCGGCGTCAGTGAGCCCATCGTGATCCACCTTCGCGGCGGCGGCGAACCACTCCCGTGCTTCATCGACGCGGCCGGCGTCCACGAGGGTGTCGGCGTACGCGTACCAAAGTCGCAAGCTCCACGGACGCAGCTGAGCCCTGTCCAGTCCGAAACGCTCGAGTAGCAGCAGTGCTCCATCGACCTCGCCCAGGTCGCGACGCGCACCGGAATGCACAATCACCAACTCGGCCTGAATTGGGCGGGGCAGTCCGCTGGCCTCCGGCGATGTCGCAAGTTCAATCGCTCGGTCGGCACGGCCCAACGCGCGTTCGCAGTCGGCGATGATCGGCAAATGGGTCGATTCACCGGTGATTCGGCGGCAGGCGCGCAGATCGCGGGCTGCTTCGGCCCACTCACCTGCTTGGTATGCCACGATGCCTGCTGCCTCTCGCACAGCGGCGATACGGGGCGCCTGATCGCGGGCATACCGTACGTGCGCCAGCGCACGCTGCGGATCCTCATCGACCAGGCTGCCCGCCGCAACGAGGTGTACGGCGATGGTGTCCGCCTTCGGACCGAGCGTATTCAGGTCGCGTAGGACAGAGCGCTCGAGCATGTTCGGCTGGATGCCATCAGGCACCGGTGGCGCCATCGGGCGATCACGACGCTCAAAACGGTCCTCGCGGCGAGGACCGTTTTGCCCCGATGCGCGCTCCGAACGCCGCTCCCACGCATCGCGCCCGGACCCGCTGCGCGCCGAGCTCTCAAAGCGCTGCCCGCGGTCCTGGCGCCGGGCACCGTCACGTCGTGGCCCACCGTCACGTCGTGGCCCACCGTCGTGACGCGGCCCGCTCGAGCGACGGTCGTCACGACGGGAGTCGCCCGAACGGTTCCCTGCCGGACGGCGGTCGTCGAAACCACCCGGGCGGCGGTCCTCGAAACGACGATCTCCGGAGCGTCGATCCGGAGAGCCTGCAGCGCGACGGTCGTCATACCGGCGGTCATTCCCGTTGGCGCGCTCTGGGCGACCACCCTCGGACCGCCGATCATCACTTCGCCGGCCCTCGCTGCGGCGATCGTCAAAACGTCGGCTGTCGGAGCGGTGGTCGTTAGCGCTGCGGTCGTCAAAGCGACGCCGATCACCACGGTCATCGAAGCGGCGGCGCTCACCGCCCCGATTGTCGAAACCGCGGTCGCCACCACGGTCATCAAGCCGACGTCGCTCGCCGCCACGATTGTCAAAACCGCGGTCACCGGCATACCGGTCATCACGACCTCGGCCGTCATGGCGGCGGTCGTCTCGACGAGGACCACCGGCGCGACCGCCGTCACGCCGGTCATCAAACCGGCCGCGACCGCCGCGGTCCTCGAAACGTCGGTTATCCCGCCGAGGCTCAAAACGATCCCTGCCACGATCGTCGCCACCAGAACGGCCTCGCGAGTCGCCACCAGAGCGGCCTCGTGCGTCGCTACCGGAGCGGCCTCGTGCGTCACCACGAGCGCGGCCATCATCGCTGCGGCCGCGCGGCTGCCAGTCGTCCCGCCGCGCGCGCGGCGCGGAGCGATCACCAGAACCACGGCGATCTGCGAAACCGGGCCCGCCCCGAGCGGCACCACCTTGAACTGGCCGGCCGCCTCGCGCACCGTCGCCCGACATCCGTGCTCCGCGCTCAGACCTATCGCGATTCTGATAGCCGCGCGCTGGGCCATTACGGCGCTCAGGGCCTCGGCCATCTGCGTGACCACCACTGGCGCGCCGGTTGTCCCGGTTCTCCCGGTGGTCCTTCTCCTCGTCGCGATCCACGCCGAAGCTCCACTCTCTAATTGATGACGAACGCACCGTACGCCGGTGTCGTGTCAAGATACCTAGAAATGCCGGTAGGGGGCCACGCGTGGTGGCCCCCTACCGGGATACTGCTGAATGATTGTTCGGCGGCGTCCTACTCTCCCACACCCTCGCGAGTGCAGTACCATCGGCGCTGTAAGGCTTAGCTTCCGGGTT